>JBCDAH010000009.1:0-52961 GCA_039186015.1 Pseudomonadota bacterium | reverse complement strand
TTTTTGCGGTCGCTTTTGGTTTCTGTGCCATTCCCACCACCTTTCCACGCTACGACAGACCGGACGCATCCAGCCTATGAACGACTTGTCACGAATACGAAATATGTGCGACTTGATTGGGTCGCGATGTGTTTCGCCATGCTGCTAGATGTCTCTAGCCCCTGGGCTACTGCGATCTGAACCTGGATATGGTCGCGCTCGCACTAAGCTTGCGAACGAGCAGTAACGATACGGACCCCGAAAGCGGATTGCTCGGGGCAGCCCATTTTTCAAACCGCGCATGGCATCTCGCGCTGTGCAACAATCCAGTTTGGTTCCTATACCACAGTTGAAACGGAAAATGAAGCACGGCGTCGCGCATTCACAACGCAATCATGAACTGACATACCTACTCGCGCGTTTACCCTGTCTTGCACACGTGGAACATATCAACCGACACGTGCAGCGCAAGTGACCAAGTGCGTTAGATCCGCCTTGAGTGTCGTCTCAGAAAGACGCGTTTTGAATCTGAGTTACCAACAATCTGATGATAAGAGTCGCACGCGTACCTGCCGCACAGGTGCTAAAGACAGACGCGCAATTTAGTCGCCTTCGCCTGGCTCCGGCGAGAAGAACTCCTCGAACTTCCCAGCCCGATCACGATAGGAATCGGCATCCGGTAGAGGGTCACGTTTCGACGTGAGGTTCGGCCAGCGTTCGGCATACTCTCGGTTGACCTCCAGCCACTTCTCAAGACCGGGCTCCGTGTCCGGCTTTATGGCGTCAATTGGGCACTCGGGCTCACAAACGCCACAATCGATGCACTCGTCAGGATGGATGACGAGCATATTCTCGCCTTCGTAAAAACAGTCTACCGGGCAGACTTCCACGCAGTCGGTGAATTTGCATTTGATGCACGTGTCTTTGACGACGTAGGTCATCTACACATTCGCTCCCAATCTTGCGTTCGCCAGTCGCAGTCGCGTGGCGCGGAACTCGCATTTAGGTGCGGGCACAGGTGGCCGGCCCGATCAGTCATGCTGCTTATGGCCTTGTGTTAAGTCCATGCACCTCGGCAGGTTGTCGCAACTATCCCGTATCGCGATCCGCGCAAACTGGGCAACTCCCTCATTCGGAAGCAGGTGTTTTATCCGGCGACGGGTCGTATGCACCTACTCATCGTCCGGCGTTGACGGATCCGCTGACATCCTGCGAAACTGGTCTGTCGATCGGCGATCGCGCTTGGTTGGCCGTCCTGTACCTGGTGCACGTGGCGCAGCAACCGGCGTCGAGAGTTCGTAACTGTCTACCGTTCCCGAATCTGCCCCGTGCCCGTCGCTAACCGATGATGCCGGATGGCGACCGGGGCTGAGATCTTCATACAAAAGCTGAGCTTCGCGCGCCGGCCCTCGTCGGCTTCCGGGCGCGGCGACCTTGAGAACTCGCACAACGCCCCGCAATGAAATGGTCACCACATCGCCGACTTTCAACGCAAAGCTCGTCTTCGCGGTTTTCTCGCTGTTGACACGGACACGACCGGCTTGAACCAGATTAGCGGCCAGTGTGCGCGTCTTCGCGATGCGCGCATACCACAACCACTTGTCAAGGCGCTGCGACTCCACTCCGGCTATCTCCCCCCACGGGCTTCATCCCGGCACTCGGATAACAGTCGCTCTATGATGGCTTGTTATCGTCAGACATTTGCTGCTCGAGCGCCTGCTTCAACGCGCCGAGCGCAGCGAACGGCGAATCCGGATCCACGCCTTTACCTTTCGTCTTCGGGCCGGCGCTTGTGACCCGCTGCCCGTCTCTGTCGCCGCCACGCCTTTGCTTGCGATTGCGATCACGACCACCGCGGTTGTCGCTCCGCTGGCGGTTGCGTCGATCCCCCGTTTCGGACCGACCACCACCAGAGCGCTGCGATCCTTCGGCCGCCTGAGACACCTGCGTTGATGGCGCGCTTGCAGCGTCTCCGCCGGACGCTGCTTGGCCACTCCCATCTCCGGACGTGTGATCCGACGCGTGTTGAGTCTGGCCGCCTTGTCCATGTCGCCGGCCGCCATGTCCGCGCTGCCGCCCACCACCTTGCTCGCGATCGCCGGCCGGACGATCCGCCCCGCCACGCGCGCCGGGCGCTCGACCGCGGCGCCGGCCGTCGTGCCTCGGCCCCCTCTCACTACGACGTCGCGGCCGCCAAACCTCAATCATGGCCTCTTCTTCAGCGCCAGCCTCAGCGGTCCCCGCCTCCGCGCTCTGTGTCTGGGGCTCAGCGCTATCAACAGTCTTTGTGGCCGCATCTTCTTGAGTAACGGCTGCCATGGCCGGCTCTGAGGCCACGGCCGCAACGCCCTCGTCAGGCGTCTCAGCCGTCTGTGGCGACGCGCTTGGCGTTTCCGCCACCGGATCGCTCTCGGCCGGCATCGCGACCGCTACTGCCGCCTCGTCTTCAGTTGGTTTCGGTTCAACAGTGCTGCTGTCGTCCTGAGCCGCCGTGACAGCCGGTGCTTCGTTCTCGCCGACAGGGGCCGTCGGCTCCGAGGCAGCCGGTGTCTCCGCCCCGTTGGCGGCCTCCGACGATCCGGAGTCTGGGGCCTTCGCTGCGTCATCGGGCGTTGCGGCCGACGGGACTGCGGCCGTGTCTTCATCGGATGCGGTGACAACTGCCGACTTCGGCCGCGGCCTCTTCTCCGAACGAAAGCCTAGCGCCTGCAGAACTTCGCCGAGTTCCTCAGTCGAGCATCCGAGGATCGACATCATCTCCGGCGTCACCGTGAAACCGCCATCGCCGGTCGCACCGCGCGGTGGTCCATCCTCCGGCTTGTCGGCCTTGGGCCGCCAGGTTACGAGAACGCGAATCTGATCGGCAAGGCGTTCTAGCATGTCGGCGCGGACCGCGCGCGGTCCGCAAAACGGGAAAACGCTGACCGCATAGAACTCGTCTGGCAACGACGGTTCCGCGCGCAAGGACGTCAAACCCGGGCGCGGCGGCTCGGGCGGGCTTGCGGCATCCAGGCCGGACGCCTCGCCGCTCTTGAGTAACCAAAGAGCGCGCAACAGTTCAGCGGCGCCGGGCTTCAACAGTGCCGGGAAGAAAATGTTAAAGGCACCGAACCGCACGCCATACCGCCGCAACTGAGCGCGCGCCGTCTGGTCGAGTGATTTGATGTCGTTGGCCACCGTCTCACGGCGCAACATCCCGAAGTTCTCGATCAGCTGAAACGCGATGCCACGTGCAAGGCCGGTGATTTCCTGGTCCTTCGAAAGCTCAACCAGCGGCTTCAGCCGTTCCGAGACAATATCGTTGATGAACGTCTCAACGCGCGTCTGAACCTTTTCGCGATCGGTGGCCTGGAGATGCTCGTCGCACACGACCTCCAGGCGGGGCTTGAGCGGATCGTCGCTCGACCGCAAGCGCGCAATCTCTTCGCCACGCCACGTCACCTGGGCCGTCGGCGAAACTCCAAATGCCTCGTTCTTTGCGGCCGCGACCCGCCGAACTCGCATCGCCAGCTCTTTGCCGAGGACTTGCGCAGCGGCGTTGCGCGCGGCTTTGCCGTGAAGATCCTCCGCCCGCGTGTCGGGCAGGAAGCGGAACCCAGCCAGGCGACCGACAAAGTGGTTTTCGACCTGAATGGCGCCATCTTCGCCAATGTTCGCCGTCAGCTCGTCCTTGACGCGCATGCCCTTCATCAACGCGCTCGTTCGCTTGTCCACGAACCGCTGTGTCAGGCACTCGTGCAAGGCATCCGACAGATTGTCTTCGATCTCGCGCGTCCGGCCTTGCCAGTGGGCGGGGTCCTTCAACCAGTCCGGGCGATTTGAAATGAACGTCCAGGTTCGGATATGCGCAATCCGGTTGGCCAGTGTGTCGATATCGCCATCGGTCCGGTCCGAGAAGGCGACTTGACGTGCAAACCACTCTTCATCAATGACGCCCTGGCCGATGACATCCTTAAATATGCGGCCGACCAACTCGGCATGGTTCTGAGACGAGATCTTGCGATAATCCGGAATCTGGCAAGCCTCCCACAGGAGTGTGACAGCGTTCTGCGTGGATGCCTGCTGACGCACCTCGTCGTCCGAACTCAGCGTCTCGAGCGCGATCACGTCATCGGCCATCCGCGCTCGGATGAGCCGTGGTACATCGGCGCCCCGGCGAAAGCTCTCGCGCAGGTTCTCTAGCGTAGAGAAATCGAGATCGCGCGCTCGCCACTGCAAGGTCTTGATCGCTTCGAAATGATGGTTCTCAAGTTGCTCGACGAGTTCGTTTTCGAACGGTTCGACGTCACCCGTGACACCGAATGTGCCGTCATTCAAATGCCGCCCGGCACGGCCGCCAATCTGGCCAAGCTCAGCCGGCGTCAAGTTTCGGTGGTTCTGCCCATCAAACTTTCGAACCGCCGCAAACGCGACGTGATCGACATCGAGGTTGAGGCCCATCCCGACAGCATCAGTCGCAACCAGATAATCAACGTCGCCGGACTGATACAGCGCAACCTGTGCATTGCGCGTTCGAGGTGACAGTGCGCCCATCACGACTGCCGCACCGCCGCGCTGCCGCCGGATCAGCTCGGCAATCGCATAGACTTCGTTCGCGGAAAACGCGACGATGGCCGACCGGTCCGGCAGCCGGGTAATCTT
Organism: Pseudomonadota bacterium; assembly: GCA_039186015.1. Lineage (GTDB taxonomy): Bacteria > Pseudomonadota > Alphaproteobacteria > Rhizobiales > Hyphomicrobiaceae > JBCBWG01. Next base: position 48,341 of record JBCDAH010000009.1, on the reverse strand, counting down.
CTTCTGCCCAGTATAGGTGAGTTTGGACAGCCGAGGCCGGGAGACGAAATTCGCCCCTGGGACCAAATCAGTGATCGCCTCGCGCATGGTGCCGGCGCCAAGCAGCAACGTCTCGACCTGGCCGCGCGCGTGCAACAAGCGATCCGTGAATGTATGCCCGCGCTCGGGATCGGCTGCGAGCTGGATCTCGTCGATCGCGAGAAAATCGACATTAATCTCGCGCGGCATCGCCTCGACGGTGGACACCCAAAATCTGGCACCTTCGGGCTTGATCTTCTCTTCGCCTGTGATCAACGCGACCTGCTCGGCGCCAACACGACCGACGATCTTGTCGTAAACTTCCCGCGCCAACAGCCGCAGAGGCAGGCCGATCATACCCGTGTCGTGCGACAGCATGCGCTCGATCGCAAGATGGGTCTTGCCGGTGTTTGTTGGTCCAAGAACAGCGGTGACACTGCGGCTACGCGCCGACGCTTCCATGCCCACTTCCTCTGGCCTTCCGCTCGGTTTGTTGTGGGATTGCAGACCGGGGCGACAAGATCAAGCCACGGCAAAGCGCAAATTCGGGAGAAATGCACTTATTGCCGGCAACAGACGGCTATTTCACCGCTAGTATCACTGTTGATCATCGCCGTCCGTCTACTTCGGCCCATTCTCAGGATCTCATCCCAACACATTCGTGATTAGTCAATCGGCGTATTAGCTATCGCATCAGCGCGACCTTTCGCCGGTCCGTCGTCACCATATCGACGCGGGTCACGCGTGCAAAGGCCGTACCTGCGACTGTCGAAATGTTAACCTCACGCGCTACAACCAACTTCGACGCCGGGAACGTCCGCAGCACGATTGAGATGTCGCCATTATTTGCAACATGCTCGGTTTCCTCGTCTTTCCGCTTGTGGCCGGCAACCGGGACATAGCGCAGACCACACGTATAGTCGAATTCAGCGCCACGGCCGCGGACGCGTTGCCGACTCTTGTAACTCAATACGAGCCGAAACCGGGTCTTCCCATCGAAAACTTCAACTTTTCGTCGGCAAGGGTTTTCGCCATCGAGACGCGACAACAATAAGATTGCCGACATCGGATCCAATACGCCACGCAGGTGCCTTTCCAACAACGGCACGCGCCCTTTCGTCTTGGCGGGCGGCGACACATCAAGCGCGACGACACGCCCGCGCTTGAACCCCATCTTGACGTCGCGTTTTTTGCGCTTGGTCTTGAACAGGATCTTTCGCTTCGAGTTGAACTGATGCTCGTATCCGGTGGGCGTCAGTCCGCCCTGCGTCAGACGACCGTGGGACTTCAACCGACCCGACCACTTGAAGGCGCCGAACAGGGCTTTGACTTCACCGCGACCGCTGAGGCGATACTCGCGCTTCGTCGTGTTCGCCTCAAAGGTAAACCGGCCAACGTTAATGCCGGCTATTCCGATCTCGTAGCGCGCGGCGATGCTTGATGGTTGCGCGCTGCGTGCTGAGGCCGACTGGGTCCCAAGGATCAGCACAATTGCAGCAACAACAGTGCCCAGAACGTTTTCTCGTGGCTGCAATGCCATTCGACCCCCGGATCAAAACCCTTGCTCGGGCGCTCGGGTCTTCTACGCGTGAAATGACGGCGACCAGCAACATGGCAAGAGCGTTCGCCGTAGGTGGTTTTTGCGACAATTCTGTGATTGTTGGTGCACATACTTACCTGGAAACAGGGCCGGTACCGTCAAGCGAGACACTCTTGATTAAGGCGAAAACAGCGCGACCCGGCGACAAGCCCAGTTCAGAAGCTGAACGCCGTGTAATGCGTGCCCGCAAATGTACGCCACCGACGTCAATCAAGGTCTCCGCCAGGGCACTGTTCGGATCGATCGAGATGTCCACAAGGTGCCCGGCTATGATGTTGCGCACGGTAAGGTCTTGAGGGCGCTGCAAAGCCAGTGAGACATCTCTGGCTCTGACACGCAATCGTACCTGTGTGCCGACCGGCAGATTCGACTGCGGGATCGAGATGCATTGCCCACGGAACTCGAGTTCGGTGAGGTGATACTCAGGATCGTGGGACGCGACGGTCGCCTCCAGGATACTGCCGGCATCGAACGCCTCGGTGACTGGCCCGAGGTCCAACCGATCAAAGACCTCGCCAACCGCGCCATGTGCGGCGATACGTCCATCCTGCAGGACCACAATGCGGTTTGCGATGCGCGCAACTTCGTCAATTGCGTGCGTGACATATAGAGCCGGAATGCTGAAAGCATCTGTCAGGCGCTCGAGGTACGGCAAGATCTCCTGCTTGCGCCGGAGGTCCAGGGCCGACAAGGGTTCGTCCAACAGAAGCAGACGCGGCGCGCGCATGACTGCGCGCCCCAAGGCGACCCGTTGACGCTCTCCTCCAGAGAGAGTTCCCGGTTTTCTAGACAACAGAGGATCGAGGTCGAGCGCCGAGACCACGCCGTTCCAGGTTACCGGAGACTGGGATCGTGCGGATTGATGCGATCGCTTTAGCGCATACGCCAGATTGCCGCTGACAGACAGATGCGGGAACAAGCGGCCATCCTGAAACACATAGCCAACGGCACGCGCGTGCGATGGTACGACAGCATGCGACACCTCATCCTGCCAAATCTCTTGGCGAAACTGCACACGGCCGGTCGCAGATGTTTCGAGACCGGCTATGACGCGCAAAAGGCTCGTCTTCCCGCTCCCGCTGGGTCCGAAAAGTGCGGTCACGCCTTCGAGATCAAATGCATGCTGGACGACGAGCTCGAAGTCCGACCGGCTCAAGGTGATGTCCACGTCCAGTGTCGACGGCTTGCCCATGACAGACCCTATCGCACACCAACCGGGAAGCGCCCGTTCAGCACGTAGACCATCAGCAACACCACAAACGAGAACACCAACATTCCGGCCGACCAGAGATGTGCAGATGCATAGTCCAGTGTTTCGACGTGCTCGTAGATCGCGATGGACACAACGCGCGTCTGACCGGGGATGTTCCCGCCAACCATCAGGACGATGCCGAATTCACCGACCGTGTGTGCAAATGTCAGCACGATTGCCGACACATATCCGCGCAATGCCATGGGAGACGCTACGGTAAAGAACGCGTCCCAGGGCGACGCGCCGGACATTGCCGCCGCCTCCAACGGCTCCCGCCCAACGGCCTCAAAGGCGCCCTGCAATGGCTGAACCATAAACGGTAACGAATACAGCATTGACGCGATCACCAACCCCGTGAACGAGAAGGTCAATGTTGTGCCGGTGATGCTGAGCCAAAAGCTGCCGATCGTCGACGTCGGGCTGAGTAGCAACAGAAGATAGAAACCAAGCACGGTTGGCGGCAAGACCAGCGGCAGCGCCGTGACAGCTTCAACCATGGCTTTGAAGCGGGATCGTGTGTGGGCCAGCCACCATGCCAATGGCGTGCCGACGATCAGCAATACGACTGACGTCACGCCGGCTAGACCAAGCGTTAACCAAAGCGGCGAGAGATCCAAGATCAGACCTCCCGCGCCGGTCTACTCGGTTTCATAGCCCAGGTCCGAGATAATGCGACGTGCACGCCGACTCCTTAAGAAGGTCATGTATGCTTGAGCTGCCGCATTGGATGCGGCACGCGTTAAAAGCACGGCATCCTGGCGAATGGGATCATGCAGATCGCTCGGCACCGTCCAAAGCTCGTTTGCGGCAGGATGTCGGATCATCTGGGACAGTGCCAAAAAGCCAATCGGCACGTTTCCCGTCGCCACCATGGCAAAGGTTTGCCCGATGTTGTGACCCATGACGATGCGCGGGCGACTTGCCGCCCAAATGCCAAACGTATTGAGCACGCGTTCTGCAGCAGCTCCGTATGGTGCGAGTTTTGGGTTGGCGATTGCGATCCGTGTCTTCGGCTCGGACATCAAGCGCACCACGGCCTCAGCACTGGCCAAGGGCCGACCGGGTGCCCAGACGATCAATCGCCCGATCGCGTATGTGAAGCGCGTTCCAGGTACGATCAGCCCTTCGGCCTCAAGCCGGGCCGGCCGTGCGGAATCTGCCGACAGGAACACGTCGAACGGCGCACCACCCTTAATCTGAGCAAAAATCTGACCGGTTGCGCCCGTCACAATTGTCAGGTGGTGGCCGGAAGCCGCTTCAAAGGGCTGCTGCAGACGCTCGGCTGCAACCTTGAAGTTCGCTGCGACCGCGATTGTCGCCCTGGCCGCAGTTGCCGGCTCCGCTACGATCGTGACCGCGGCGACCAGACCGGCGAACCCTGCGAGGTTCTGCGACGTGTTGATCAGGGACGTGTTGATCAGGAACTTGAGCATGCGCGAGTTTTACCCGCGCATGTCGATCTTGACGAGCGTCGCTTGTCATTTCGGCAAATGCGACGTTCGCTTTGGCAAAACAGGCCCTACGACCTGCTGGTTAGCTCGACGTCGGAACGTAACGAATGTACGGCTTTGGCTCTTTCCAGCCGTCCGGATACATCGCCTTCGCATCTTCATTCGAAACAGCCGGCAGGATGATCGCGTCGTCACCGGGCCGCCAGTTTGCCGGTGTCGCCAGTTTTTGCTTGGCGGTCATTTGCAGCGAGTCGAGAACACGGAGGATCTCGTCGAAGTTGCGCCCGGTGCTCATGGGGTAGGTCAGGATGAGCTTGATCTTTTTGTCAGGGCCGACGACGAAGACCGTGCGCACCGTAGCGTTGTTCATTGCCGTGCGACCTTCCGACGTGCCCGGCTCATCGGCTGGCAACATGCCAAACAGCTTCGCAACTTTCAGCTCGGGATCGCCGATCATCGGATAGTTGGGTGCTGCACCGGTGACGTCGAGAATGTCCTTCGACCACTCGTGATGGCTTTCGACCGGATCGACGCTGATGCCGGCGACCTTGCAGTTGCGCCGGTCAAACTCCGGCTTGAGCTTGGCCATTGCGCCGAGTTCCGTTGTACAGACCGGCGTAAAGTCCTTCGGATGCGAGAAGAGTATTGCCCACCCGTCACCGATCCAGTCATGAAACTTGAGGGCGCCTTCTGTCGTCTGCGCCTCGAAGTCGGGCGCGGTATCGTTAATCGCGAGTGCCATGATTTGCCTCATGTCCAATTGAGCCTGAACTTGCGTGCGCGTTTGGGCCGATCTCATCCATTCTCTGACGAAGAGCAAGTCATGGCCGAGCAAACATTTTCTGCCCAGCCGGCCTCTCGAAGCGTGGGAGTTTCAATTTGATCAGCGCGGTGCAAGACAATCCGAAGAGATCGGCGCCATACGCAACGTCATTCTTTGTTGATGGCTCAGGCTTTGTGGATGGCCAAAGAATCAGCCCGCGGTCACAGACCGCTCAACGCCCAAACAAGAGCGACATGTCGACGAGGCCGTGACCGAACACGGGATCGCGATCCGGATCGCCAAGATCGACGGTCGCAGTACTCAATCGCACGGCAATGGACCGTGGGCTCGCACTTGGCTGACGCTCGAGAATGAGCGCCGCTATTCCGCTGACAAACGGTGTCGCAAACGACGTCCCGCCAACAAAATCGACCGCTCCGCCAGGCGTCGCAGCGAGAATGTCGACGCCGGGTGCGGCGATGAACACGTGACGACCGCGATTCGCCTTTTGATAGACCTGCCGTCGTTCATCGATGGCCGTCACGGCAATAACGCTATCGAACGCAGCGGGATAAGCCGGTGGCGCGTCGGGGCCTTCGTTGCCGACTGAGGCGACCAGAAGCATGCCCTGGGTCGAAACACGTTTCAAAACGGCTTCCATGTTTCGGTTGTAGGGGCCGGCAAAGCTCATATTCAAAATGCGAACGCGCAAGCCTGCAGCCCAGTTGATGCTTGCCTCGATCGCGAAATAGTCCGTAATGCCTTCGCCATCCGGATTGAGATCGAATGCGCGCGCCACGTAGAGCTGCGCCCGCGATGCTATTCCACGAAAGCCGTCACCGCCGGCAATCAGACTGCTTACGACCGTGCCATGACGCCGGCTGTTAATTGGAACGTCTGGCAGGCTATTAAAGGTACCGGCAATACGGCCGGCCAATGGCGGGTTCTTGTCGTCGACCGCCGTATCAATGATGGCGATGCGCGTGCCTGTTCCAGTCAGCCCGACGGCCGCCGGTGCGGCGAGCTTAATGAGCTTCGGCGCAAATCTGGCGTCGTCCAATGAATCCGCTTGCAGCCGGAACAGATGGTTGGCATCGCTTGAGACGACGCGGACGTCGTTCGCCAGCTGCGCAATCACGGCATCAATCGTGCGCGCGTCTGGGATCTGAAAACGTGCCGACTGGGCATCCAGGACGTCGATGCGACGGGTTTCCAGGACGACGAGGTTGTTAGCGCGGGCGACTGCCGTCACCGTTTGCGAGTCGCCGTCGATGCGCGCGACGACTTCACGTGGGCGGCGAGGCCCCGGATTCGCCTGGGTTCGCGGCGCGTCCGTTGGAGAAGGCGCGCGGGTATCGACCCGGCCGGGACCTGGGCCGCAGTAAACTGAGCGAACCTTTCTCGCCTCGGAGATGATCCGCGCCAAATCCCCGGATACCGGCCCGACCGTGGTCCCGGATGGCGCCGGGCCGCACGCTGCCAGCGCTGCTCCTGTCGCGCTCGCTAATGCGAGAACCGCAAGGCCGACTCGGGCTGCCACGCGCACTCTCGGCCGTCTTCGTGCTGCGTACCATCGCAAGATCACGTCAAACCTCACTGGGACTGAACACGCATTGGAATGACACGCGCAACAATGTCCGTGCTGGAACGCAGGCGGTCGAGACCGACTTCTGACTGATCCTTGCTAAATCGCACCGTGTAAAGTGAGCCTCGGCGCGGCCCGGTCACAATGGTTCCAGAGACGCCTTCAAGCAGTGACGTGACCTGCGAGAAGCTGACATTGGGCTGAAACCTGACCATGGCGCATACGGCATCGGCGCAGGCATTCGTGGCGCCACCGGATGCCAACACCGGTTTCTGAGGCGCATCGGGCCGCAACAGCAGGCCCGCCTGAAAGACGGTTGTGACCAGTAAACATGCCGCAACGCCCCAAGCCAGCGCCGGCCGGGCACCGCCGAAATCCAAAAGGCTCGCGAGCCAGCCGCGAGACTTCGCAATCCTGTCAGTGATTTCGACCGCACGCGCTTTTTCCTGCGGAGTCTCTTCAACCTTTGCGAGCAATCTGTCCAATGCCCCTTCCGGCGCGGGAATACGCTCGTGAATGCCCTGCACGGTGCTCAGCTCACTTTCGGCATGCGCGAGAATATCGGTCGCATCCGGGCGCGCATTCAGCGCGTCGATAACTCGGCTACGGTCTTCGCTCGTAATGCGACCTGACAGAAAGAACGGCAGTAGCGTCGCCAACTCATCATCCGACAATTGCGTTGGATGGTTACCGGCACGCCCTCGACTGTTCTCAAACTCCTTCATGGCCAACCCCGATCAACGCCCGCCTCGGTCAGTGACACTGCGAGCCTTTTCCGTGCGCGAAACATGCGCGTTCGGACCGTCGCCTCCTCGATTTCAAGAATACTCGCGATTTCTGACATCGAAAGCTCTTGATAGTAGGCAAGATCCACGACCACGCGGAACTCCTCAGGCAAGGCGTTAACTGCGTCCTCCAGCAACTTAGACTTGTCGCTTTTCTGGGACGCAACCTCGGGCGTATCGGAGTCGTCAACCAATTCGGTCATCGTCTCCTCATCAAGCGCTGCCTCAGACCGTTTCCGTCGCACGCTGATCGCTTTAAAGCGAGCAATTGCAAACAGATAGGTCGAGACGCGCGCTTGGCCTTTAAAGGCTGCAGGCTTGCGCCACAGTTCTAAAAACACCTCATTCGCGAGTTCGTCCGCGATGGCATCATTTCCGGTCAAGCGCACCAGAAACCGATAGATGCGCGTGTGGTGGCGGGCAAAAAGAACCGACAAGGCCGTTCGATCGCCCTCAGCCAAACGTGCAACCAATTGGGCATCACCATCGGTTTCCATCGCTGTCACTTAGCCTTCATGATGCAAACATGTTGTCGTGGCGGGCAGTAAATTCGTTCCCGCAACAGAGGATCTTGCTTCGCCGGGGTCCCCTGTCGTTGGCGGTATGACTCTGAATACTCCCGTAACGCCCAGGTTGGCTATCGTTCACATATCCTAATTGCGGGGGTGCAGTATCAGACAAACACGGGAACGCTTGGGTATGTTGATACGACATAGTGGTTTTGGGGTTCGCGCGGAGTAGTGAGAGGCCCCGACATGGACCTGATTGGCATGGACCTAATTGACATGGACCGGATTGACATGGACCAGAAATGTTCCTCAGGCGTTAAGAGGTCATTCGTGTCAGACGCGACGTCTGTATGCCGGCGAAATCTCAGAAACCTTCGCTCACTCCTATCGTCATGGCGACCTCGCCGGCAGACAGCATGTGAGTTGCATAGCGTTTTCCGATCTCCATCCCGAGCTTCGCGCCCGTGCCTCGCCGCCGGCCTTGCCGCTATTTTAAGTGCAGCGTTCGTACCAACTTCGGCACCAGCGCAAGATGCAGACAACGGGCCGATCTTCAAACCTGGCAGTGTTGCAGTTACAGGCTTTTCCGGAACCACATTCCCGGCTGAAGGGATCAAGCCCGGCATCGATCCTGTCGACGAGACATTCATCGACCCTGACGGACCTGTGCTCCGGGTCTTTGACTTGGACTATGTGGGAGAAGCGCCGAAGGGCCAGGTGCTCAACACCGCCAAGCCATTCACGGTTAATGCGGGCAAAATCGGCCAAGTGTTCGGTCTCGCATACGATGACGGCAAGCGCGACGACACCGCCGAGCGCATTCCGAACCTCTACGTTACGGCAACGACATTGCACGGACTGCAGATCGTTGGCGACGATGCGGACTCCGACGGTCGGCCCGAACGTTTGAAGTCGGGGCAAGCCGGTGCCCGGTTCATGACCGGTCAATTCGGCTTGGAAATCGGCGGCGGACCCGGAGCTATCTACAAAATCGACGGAAAGACCGGCGAGGTATCGCTGTTCGCGAATGTTGCGCTGAGGGGAACCGAGAATTCAGGCCCAGGACTTGGGAACATCGCCTTCGATGCCGTCAGTCGGCAGCTGTTTGTGTCCGACCTCGACACCGGCATGATCCATCGGTTCGATCTTTCGGGCACCGACCTGGGTACATTTGATCACGGGACCGTCGGTCGTCCGAAACGCGATCTCGAACCGGTCGCCCATGATGCCACAAAGCGCATGGACATCACGTCTGAGAGTTTCGATCCTGCCAACTCCGAAACCTGGGGACTGGCCGATCCGCGGCGTCGGATTTACGGCGTCGCTGTCAAAGGCGGCCGGCTCTTTTACTCGGTGCTTGATGAGCAGCAGATCTGGTCGGTCGGGATCAAAACCGACGGCAGCTTTTCTGACGATGCCCGCTGGGAGCTGAATGTTGCAGCCGCACCGGCAAACCCGATCACTGATATCGTCTTTGACAAGCGCGGCTTGATGTATCTCGCCCAGCGCGGCGCGACGAAAAACGTTTTTGACTATTCCGTCTTCGCGCAGTCCGGTGAGACCGATGTCATGCGATATCGTGCGGAGGCGCCTGACGATCCGGAGACCGACAGCCGCTGGGTTCCCGAGCCAGACGCCTATGCGGTCGGGTTTCCGTCAACCCACAAGATGGGCCTTGGCGGCACTGACCTCGGTTACGGCTACGACGACAGTGGGCAAATCATTCGCGGGCGGTGCGATGACACGGTCTTCAAGACGGGTGACAACCTGCGCGACAATGCGGAGCTGACCGAAAGGCTGATTGAAACCGGTGCAGCGCACGTGCACGGCCTGCAAATCACCCATCGGCGATTGACCCGACCGGAAAACGAGCCACCATTCCAAAGCTACTTCGTCAACTTCGATGGCCTGAACAATGACCCGGACGTGCGCGGTCACGTTGGCGACGTCGAGGTCTGGCGGCCGTGTGTACAGGATGGCGCCGCGGTCTATGGCCCAGGGGACATCATTCCGCCGATCGACTCCGGTGGCCCACCGCGCCGACCTCGCGAAGCCTGTCTCAAGGTCGAAGATGTTCGCTTCGTGTGCGGCCCAGGAGGGGTCGTGAGCGCAGAGATGATTCTGATTAACGACAAGATCCCAGGCGCCGACAGCCTGCAGGTAAAGTCCTTGACGCCCGGCATTTCACTATCGCCACAACGGCAGACGGTTCCCGTTGACGGATTTCCCTACATCTTCTCGCTGGCGGGAGCGCTTCCGGGCGAGCGAACGTTTGTCGACTTCTGTTCATTCAAAAAATCCGATGCTGACGCCGGCGGCACATTCCCATGCTGCAAAGCGCGCATTCCAATCACACTGCCGACCGCTGTCTGCGAACCATAGGGGCGGATGAATGTTACCTCAGTCTTCGACCCGCTGCCCTCGCAGCGTGCTTCGGCAACCGGGATATTCATTATCGGATCTCAAGATGCATTTTTCTTCGAGGCCACGACATCCGGGGCGATGGGTGCTTGCAGCGCTTGCCGCAACGGGCGTCCTGGTCCAGAGCATGGCAGCCAAAGCTGATGACCTCGTCCCGGGTTTGCTACCAAAGGACATTACGTTCACGAAATCAGCGCGGCAGTTGAGCTGCAACTACGTCGAGTTCGTGATGCGGTTTGGCGCGACGGGCCGGGCCGGCGTGATCGACGATGCGACACGTGCCGGCGACTTCGACAAGGCCGCTCTGACCTTCACCGACAGGCTTTCGCACGCCGGACTGAAATGGGTGCGTGCTGACGTCACGGGTGATGTGGCGGGACCACGTGATGGCGCCGTTCCGGCAGCCAGGATCACAACGGACAGTCACACCGGCGATACGCTCAAGATCGATGACCTGCGCTTTTCTGCCAAGAGCGTAAGCGGCGCACCACTCACACGCCACATTACGATACGTGCGTTGGCGAAGATCGATCGGGGCAAGTTCGCATCGCCGACGACCGTCGCAAGTCAGGCCACGATACGGGCCGTCGTTCCTGGCCGTTATGATCAGACGTGGCTGTCGGATACGGAGGCACTGGCGTCATCCAACCCGTTCAAGGGACAGCAAACGCGTGTCTCGATCAATATGAGCGATTGCCCGACCCTTCGCCCGGTTGCCGCCGCCGATGACGCAGGTGACGACGCGGTAGGCGACGATCCCGCAACCGACAGCGGAGACGATGGCGCCGAAGACGGCGGTGACGATGGCGATGTCGTCGACGCGGATTCAGAGGCCTGCTTCAAGACCGACGACGGTGAGGTCGATTGCGGGGACGCTCCCGGTACCTATGTTTATACCATGCCGGTCGATGCCGAATACGCAGGCCGGTTCATCGAGCTGACGTCGCTCACACCCGGTGTCTTCGTTCTTGATCTGCCGCAGCTCGTACCGCCCGGTGGCGGTGAGTTGACCTGGACCATTGTTGGCGCGGCGCCCGGCATGACCGTGGAACTCGTCGCGAATGGTCTCGAAGGGGATGTTAAGGCGCTTGAGGACGTCGAGAATGCGCTCACGTTGTGTTGCACTCAGACAATCAAGATCGAGATTCCCGAAGATCTGCCCTGTGATCTCGCCGCAGATGACGCGCCTCCGCCTGACGTTGAGGTGCTCGTGAATGCGTTGGTCCCGAGCTGTACGCTGTCCGGCGGGTGCAAATTTGCCATCGAGATCAAAAACGTCGGTGCCAGCCCGTACGAGGGACCGCTGCATCTGAGAGAGACACTTACACCGCGGGGCGGCACGTTCGAAAGCGTGTCGCCGGGTTGGTCATGCGGCCCATCATCGAGCGGTGCAGTCCAGGACGTCGCCTGCCAACATCAAAGTGTTCGCCTGCGACCGGGGCAGCGACGGCTGCTGGAGGTCTCGATCAAGCCGTCTGCGACGTCTGGAAACTACATTCAGAACTGCGCACGGTTCGACTACGCAAGCGCCGGCGTGAAACCGTTCGGCAAGTTCACCAATGATGCAGCGTGTGCCCGTATACCGATTTGCGAAGGTGAATCCTGCGCGCCGCCACCGCCACCAACCGAAGGTACGCCGCTGCTTGAACTCTCAAAGGCTGCGCTAGCCGGTACATGCTTTTCACATACCGATGGCACGCTTGCCGTTTGTCGGTTCGGGGTCACGGTTCGGAATGTCGGCACCGGCCTGTTTGCAGGACCGGCTTCGTTTGAGGACCAATTCCAAACGCCGGTCACACGGGTCTCAGCGTCGGGCAGCACCTGGCGATGCTCGCCGGACGGCGCATCCGGCAAAATCAACTGTAAGTCCGATCGCCTGGTGCTGCCGCCGGGTGCCGAGGCGCGTGTGCGCGTGACCGGATGGGTCAAGATCGCAGACGTACCGGATCGCACCGTAAAGAACTGCGCACGACTATTTTTTGAGGCCGGTTTCGGACCGCGCGTCTGCGCACGCATGTCGCTGCCAGAGCCGCCCGAAGAGCCAGGCCCGGAAGAGCCTGGCGACGCCGATATTGAAATCGGAAAAGCCTGCAAGCCGTCCGCGCTTGGCGCACCGGCGAACTGCCGCATTACCGTGACCAATCACGGAACGGCAGTGCACAGCGGTGCCATAACCGTGAACGAGGTCAACAAGACCGCCGCTGGTGACACGGTCCCACTACAAACCGTAACGCCAGACGTCTCAGCCGACTGGCGCTGCGGGTCCGTACCGTCTTCGAATCTTTCCTGCATCATCGATGGCGCAAAGGTCGCCACTGGAGAAACGCGCTTCTTCGATGTCACGTTCAATGTGCCGGCCGGCTCGACCTATAAGAATTGCGCAAGCGGCATGATCCAGGGCGCGACGGACGTTCACGACTTGAATGAAGCCTGCGTGAGCGGTACGAGCGCCGACATCACAGTCGACAAAACGGGCCCCGGGTCGTGTGAAGCCGGAAAGAACTGCACGTTCGCGATCAGCATCAGCAACAATGCGAAAACGGACTTCAGCGGCCCGATCGCGATCTCCGACGTCCTTTCGAACGGCGGCGCCACGGTTGGCAGACTGGACGTTGTTTCAATATCGCCGTCATTGGGCTGCGGAACGCGTCCAACCCAGTTACCGTTTTCCTGCGATGCGACGGTCAAAATCCGGGCTGGCGAGACAAAGACCCACAAGGTCGTCGTAAGGATGCCGGACTCCGCGAAAGAGGGGACATACCGCAACTGTGCCATGGTGAGCGCACCGGACCTCGTCGATGCGAGCAGTGACGTCGGTGGGAACACGTCCGGATCCGGTCCCGATTCAGGGCCGAAGGACGTTGAAGGCCCCCTTTCGTGCCACAGCTTTACGCTGACCACGCCAACCCCCGTTTGTACGCCGCCGCTTGTCTTGCGCGCCGATGGCAATTGCGCATGTCCGCGCGGTCAGATTTGGAACGGGCGTCGCTGCGTTGGGGAACCGGAGGAACCCCCGATTACGATCATTCCACCACCTCCCGTGGTGATCGATCCACCGGTTTGCCGCAACTACGAGGAATCGATTTACCAGCGCGCTGTTGCCAACCGCTATCGTCGCCAAGGCTATACGGTTCGCTACTTGAGGAATGCTGCTGGTCGCGTGTGGTGCATTTCCGGCCGACCGGAGCGGCCTGAATGTGACTATGGTGAGCAGACTGTCTACAGTGCCCGACGCGCGCGTCGCCTCCGGAACCTGGGTGCGCGGGTCAGACGGGTGACGGCAGGTAGCGAAACAATCTGGTGCGCAGGTCGGGTGCCGCCGCCACTCAAGTGCTTCAGAAACGAGATCCCGATCAAAGATCCACGCACGGCGGCACGGTATCGTCGTGACGGCTACATTGTCAGAACGCTCGCCAACGCGCGTGGCCGTTTGTGGTGCGCACGCGAGACCTATCCGTGCCGTGGCAACGAGCGGCTGATCCGCAGCGCGCGCGAGGCGCAGGTCCTGCGTTCGCGCGGCGCGCCTGTCCGCCAGGTGCGATACAAGGGCGACGCCGGTTGGTGTGTTGGCCCCGTACCGCCGATTGTTGATCCCTGCCGGCGATATGAGCGGACAGTGCGCGATGCGCGCGTGGCTGCGCGTCTGCGCAAGACCGGCTATATCGTCCGCGTCGTCAATACACGGACGGGACGCGTTTGGTGCGCGCGCCCCGGTAGACCGCCGTTGAACTGCGGTAAGGACCGTCTTGAGCGCAACGCCCAGGCTGCCGAGCGGTATCGTCGCGCCGGCTATCGTGTCCGCCGCATTTCAAGCGGCCGCCTTGTGGCCTGGTGTATCGGCGGGCGGCCAACAGAGCCGCCGTGCATCAACGGCCAGATGACCCGCACCAGTGCGCGGGGTTACTACTGCCAATGCGGCCCGGATGTTCGCCGGGTCGCGATCGGGAATCGCGGCGGTGCGCGGTGTGTCGGGCCACGCCCAGGTTGCTCAAGCAATGAACGGACAGTGAGAAGCCGTGCCGCAGCGCGACGGCTTCAGGAACAAGGCTATCGCGTACGCCGTGTCTCTGCCCGACTGTGGTGTGCATCCGGTGGTCCGATCGTTTGCCAACGCGGGCAAGTCCGGCGCGGTCGCAGTTGCGTCTGGCCGCCGTGCCCGCCGGGACAAATTCGCCGTGGCGCGCGCTGTTTACCTGGACCGATCGTGTGTCTCCGCGGGCAGATCCGACGTGGCAACAAATGCATTTGGCCACCGTGCCCACCGGGACAAATCCGGCGCGGGCCGCGCTGCGTGGTGCAGCCCTGTCCGCCAAACACGCGCCGTCAGGGCCGCCGCTGCGTACCGATTGTTGTCTGCAGACCGGGTCAGATCCGGCGCGGCAATCGCTGCGTCTGGCGGCCGTGCCCACCGGGGCAAATCCGACGTGGCGCACGGTGTGTGGCTCAACCTTGCCCGCCGAACACGCGGCGTCAGGGGCGCCGCTGCGTACCGGTCGTCGTCTGCAGGCCGGGTCAGATCCGGCGCGGCAACCGTTGCGTCTCGCGGCCGTGTCCACCAGGACAAGTCCGGCGTGGCGCGCGATGTGTGGTTCGACCTTGCCCGCCGAACACGCGGCGTCAGGGGCGCCGCTGCGTGCCGATCGTCCGCTGCCGGCCTGGGCAAATCCGGCGTGGCAACCGTTGCGTCTCGCGGCCGTGCCCGCCTGGGCAGATTCGACGTGGACCGCGGTGCGTACGGGTTATTCAGCGCTGTCGGCCGGGACTGGTCGGGCGCCCGCCGAACTGCCGGCGGCCTGTGGTCCGGTAAATGCGGCCTTGTCCGCAGGGGACGCGTCGCACTCCGAACGGCTGCTGCATTCGGTGACCCTGAGTGCGCGCCGCGGCAAGACCGCTGAAAACGCAAACGGCGGCTGTGCTCCGCCACCGTTTGCATCGGTTAATCGGTCGTCGCCAGGTGTTTAAAACACCAAGCTGAAGACCACGCCGCAAATGACTGCGCCGCCGATCCCGAATGCCATGTAGGCTACGAACACTTCGCGCTTTACAAGGGACCATACGGCCGCCATCGCCGGGATCGAGCTTACACCGCCGGCAATCATGAACGCCATGGCCGCACCGGAACTCATGCCTTGTTCCATCAGACCAGCGACGAGCGGCGGTGCGGCATAGCTGTTCAAGTACGCCGGCGCGCCGACGACAGCACCGATGACAATCGGGAGCAGGCCCTGCCCACCAACAACCTGGGCAATCGCCTCCGCCGGTACGTACGTGACGAGCAACGCTTCAAGAATATAGGCCAGGGCAAGCCACTTCACCAGAAAGAGGCCGTTGCTCATACCTTCGTTGCGGAAGGTTGTAACGCGCTTCCGCTCAGTCCAGAACCGCCAGACCGGAGCAGCCGGTTGTGAGCCGGAGCCGCAACTCGTCGACGGCTTGCAGCATCCACCGGCGGTGCGTGGCCGCAGAGGGTCCGCGAACATGCCTGTCGCCATGAGCCCGCGCATTGCAAAGCCGCCAATCAGTCCCATTGCAACGGCAGCAACGGCTTTTGAGATCGCAAATGTCCAGCCGAGCGCGCCAACCGTAATGAACATTGCCGCCGGGTCCATCAACGGAGACGACAACCAAAACGCCATAACTGCTGATAGCGGCGCCCCTACTGCGAGCAAGCCAGCAATGAACGGAATGACTTCACACGAACAAAACGGTGCAAGACCGCCAAGCAGAGCCGCCAGGATGATCATGCGCGTTTCTCGGCCTTCGAAGGCCCGCGCAATCACGCCTTCCGCGCCAGAGGCCTTGAGGTAGGCAATCATCAAACACGCAATCACGATGTAAGGCAGCGTGGAGAGAAACGCTTTGGCTGCGAACGTAACGATCGCATTGAAGTTCGCCGGGTCGATCGCAAGCACGGCAAGCGGTAGCAGAACGACGAGGACCCAGCCCGAAGACAGGAATTGGCGGATGGCGTGCGTCGACTGCCAGAGTCCGCCCAGCCCCCTAATCGCGAGTTCCGTCATGATTCCCCCGTGGCAATGATTATCTCACCAGCTGACGCCGGCCGTGATTGTCGTCTTATCTGCTCTGCCTGGACCGACTACTCAGCTGCTGTCTTGGACTGTGCCTGGCCTTTTCGTGGTGCGGTGGTCTCGTCGGCGCAGCACTCACGCAGGAGGTAATCTGCCAATGCCTCGAGCCGGTTGAATGCCGCGCGGTTGACGATCGAGCGGCCATTTTTTTCTTGTTCAACGAGCTCTGCCGCCGCCAGAAACCGCAGATGATGGGACAAGGTCGATCCCGGCACATTCAGCCGTTCCTGGATTTCACCAACGGTCAGCCCAGCGGAACCTGCACGCACCAAGACCAAAAGCACATCCAAGCGCGGCTCCGATCCAACCGCCGCAAATCCCTGCGCTGCTTCTTCTCTCGTCAACATGGCATCTTTCCTTCGTTATTTCTAGAAATATAGAATTATTGCCATCTGTCAAGCTTGATCGACCACTTGTCCCGATCAACCACCACGATGGTAGACAGAGACCGATGAGATCGGCACGATCAAATCTCTAACTCGACCGCGAGCTGAGGCAACAGCAGCCGCACATTAGAAACGGGTAGCGCCGACTGCCGTCCGCAGCGCTTTCATATCGACGACACACACAAAACTAAGGAGACGTCCGTGAGACCGAACAAGCTGCGTGAGAGCTGGAAATCCGGCGGCAACACTATAAATGGCTGGCTTGGCATTCCCAATTCGATGTCCGCTGAGATCGTGGCCAACGCCGGCTTTGAGAGCGTCACGGTCGACATGCAGCACGGGTGTGTGCCCTTCCAGAACGTGGTGGGTATGTTCCAGGCGATTTGTACGACCGATACCGTTCCAATGGTCCGCGTTCCATGGAACGAGCCGGGTATCATCATGCGCGTTCTCGACGCCGGCGCCTATGGCGTAATCTGCCCGATGATCAACACCGTAGCTGAGGCGAAGGCGCTGGTGTCGGCAAGCCGATATCCGCCTTTGGGGGCACGCTCCAATGGACCATTTCGCGCCTCGATCTATGGCGGCGCCGACTACGTGAAGCATGCAAATGACGAGGTTCTGGTCTTCGCCATGATTGAGACGGAGACCGCGATCGCCAACCTATCGGAGATCCTGAAAGTTGAGGGACTCGATGGCGTTTATGTCGGCCCGGCGGATCTCAGCTTGTCGATGGGCGAAGAACCAAGCCTCGCCCCGACGTCGTCGAAGGTGTTGGACGGCATTCAGAAGATTGCAGACATGACGGTCGCCGCCGGACTGATTCCCGGCATTCACTGCGATGGCCCGCAAACCATTCTGACGCGATACAAGGCCGGCTATCGGTTCGCCAGCCTTCTCAACGATTCCCGACTGCTTGCAGCCGCCTGCAAGGCCGGCGTGAATGCGGTACGCGGAGAAGCCCCGGTTGCCGCGCCAACAAGCTACTAGCGCCTTTCAGCATCAGCTGGAACTGTGCCCCACCCCTCCCGGCCTCGGGCATTTACAAGTTCGGGAGGGGAGATGTCCCAGCGAAACGCAACGCGCTAGATGGATGCGCCTAATCGGCTGATCGACTCGGCACCTTCGCCCGCTGCTTCGGACCACGTCAGCGTGCCTTCCACGGTTTCGATAACAAGATCATGAAGTGCCGGCATAAGATCTTCGGTCAGCCGGTCTCCATGCACGACCGCGCTCGCATCGAAGTCGATCTGTTCGCCAAGCTGCGATGTGGTGTCGGGGTTGGCCGAAACCTTGAGCGTCGGGGCTAGAGCTGAGCCGTAGGGGTTCCCTTGGCCGGTCGTAAAGCAGGCAATCTGCGCACCGGTTGCAATCATTGATGTCATCGACTCCGGCGAGAACGTCGGCGTGTCCATCAGGTAGAGCCCCGGCGCGGCCGGCATCGGCTGGCCCTCGCGTATCAATCCAGCGATCGGCTGCTTGCCCCCTTTGGCAATGGCACCGAGAGATTTCTCCTCAAGCGTCGTGAGACCGCCGTCATGGTTCTGCGGGCCTGGATTATTGGCTTGAACGTCGTGACCAGCGGCAAGCGCATACGCATGCCGGCGCGCCATTGCGGCCTTGATCTCTTCCGCAACGTCACGCGTGACCGCGCGCTCCGCCAGAATGTCGCCTGTTCCCGTCCACTCCAGCGTCTCGCTGAACAAGGCGCGCCCACCATCGTTCACGACGCGGCACGCGAGATGCCCAACGAGCGGATTTGCGACGAGCCCCGACGTTGCGTCTGAGTGACCGCACTCGATCGCGATTGCCAGCGCAGACCTGGGTTGCGGTTCCCGGCGCTGTCGTGACACCTGACGCAGCAGGCGTGAAACGGCCCGTGCCCCGGCCTCGATCATGCGGAACCGGTCCTCGTCCATGCCCTGCAAAGACAGACCGACACAAGGCCGATCGGCACGCTCCAGTGCGTTGATAACCTGGCCGACCAGTTTCTCATCCGGACCAAGCACCAGACAGCCGCCGGCGTTGGGATGTGTCGCAAGGGCAATCATCATGTCGCGCTGAAACTCGAGATCAGCACCGACGTGTCCGCGGCCATAGAGCGACGCGATCAGAACTGTTTGCGGGAACAGCCGGTGGATCGCGCGCGCAGCACCGTTTTCGAGCCCGCTCAGCGATACGACAACGACGTGGTTTCTCGCACCCGGTGGCGTTGTCGCGCGCGAAAAGCCGAGGAATGTCTCAGGCGGCCGTGTCTTCGTCATTGCACCGAATCCCGTCGCGCATCTTGGCCCGCAAACCCTTCAATGTTGTGCAAGTGGACATGGCGGCCCGCTTCGATGTCTGCCGTCGCCACACCAATCGGCGCCCCATACTTGTAAACGGTTTCTCCGACTGAAATCGGTGACAAAGCGAATTTGTGTCCCCGCGCGATCGGGTCCGTTAGAACCGGAGGCACAACGTCTGCGCCGGCCACGTTCGGTTGGACGCCCGCCGCCAGAGGTCGATAGACCGTCGCAACATTATCCGTCGCGTCGAGCTGAATGGCATCCCACCTGATGCCTGCTCCGTCGCTGGTCATAGCCCGCACCTTTTCAATTCAGATCATTTTCAATTCAGATCATTGTCGGATAGCATTCTGATCGGACGGGCTGCGCTTCGCAATTGGTGATCTCTCTTTGCGGATGCCTTCGGCGAACATCGGGAGCGACTGCATGGATGAGACGGCGCCCGGGAAAGGTTGTTGCGTTCCGCCGCGCAACGCATCGGCCCGTGACCAGTCGCTATGTGACCAGTCGGCGACGAGCAGCGCGCCCGTCGCGTGTTCTCCGTCAGCGCTCCGCGATCCGGGCGCACACATGATGACGTTGCACGGCGGCGCCTTCTTGATGGGGTCGAACGATCCGGCTGCCCATCCGCTGGATGGCGAAGGGCCTGTTCGTGAAGTTTCCGTTTCTCCATTTCAGATTGATGCGCATGCCATTTCAAACGCCCGGTTCCAGCGCTTTGTCCAAGAGACGAACTACAAAACCGAATCCGAGACGTATGGTTGGTCGTTCGTCTTCGCCGGTTTCCTACCGGCCGATCACCCACCGACGCGAGCCCTGCCGCAAGCTCCATGGTGGCGGCAGGTTTTTGGTGCGGCCTGGAACACGCCCGAAGGTCCCAGCTCGACCATTGCCGACCGGCTTGACCACCCCGTTGTCCACGTCTCGTTCGCAGATGCACTGGCGTACTGCGCCTGGGCCGGAGCCAGATTGCCGACGGAAGCGGAATGGGAATTTGCCGCCCGCGGCGGTCTCGAAGGGAAGGCCTTTCCATGGGGCGATGACCTCACACCGGATGGTGTGCATCGCTGCAATATCTGGCAAGGCACATTCCCGACGGAAAACACGGCCGACGACGGCTTCGCCGGTACAGCGCCGGTTACCGCCTATCCACCGAACGGATACGGCCTGTTTAACATGGTCGGCAACGCATGGGAGTGGTGTGCGGACTGGTTTCACCCCCGGTACCATGCTCATCCGCAGGTCCCTCGCGTTGATCCGAAGGGGCCGCCAAACGGAACCGCACGAGTCATGAAAGGCGGCTCGCATCTGTGCCACCGATCGTATTGCTATCGGTATAGGGTTGGTGCCCGCTCATCGTCTCCGCCCGATTCCGGCAGCGGGAATGTTGGATTTCGCATCGCGATGGACCTGTCGCCATGACGGTATTGAACGTTTTTACGCTGGATGTTTCCGAGAAGACGGTCTGGATCTTCTTTCGACTCGACGGTGGCGATGGTGCGGTCGGTGTCGGCGAAGCGACATTGAACAACCGCACGGGCGACGTGCTTGAGGCCGTGCAAACGGCAGCCGGCTCCCTAGCCTCATCCCAGGTCAGTATCGCGCTTGGGCTGCGACAGGTACGCAAAGCACTCCCGGGGGTCGTTGGCCGCGTGGTCGCTTCAGGTCTCGAACAGGCTTGGCTTGATCTCGAAGGCCAGCGCGCAGGGCGCCCGATTTCCGCACTGCTCGGTGGCGCGTACCGGCGTGGCGTACCCTGTTATGCAAATATCAACCGCGGCACGCAGTCTCGCACGCCCGCCGAGTTCGCCGATCGTGCAGCGCTTGCCCTGCAAGACGGATACCGGGCTGTAAAACTCGCACCTTTCGATAACGTGAAGCCGGACATGTCGGACGAGGAGGCCCGCAGCGCTGCGATCGACGCCGGGCTGCAGCGGATTGCCGCTGTGGTTGAACGGCTTGATGGCTCCGGTCATGTGCATGTCGACTGTCATTCCCGTTTTCGGGGATCAGAAGCCGCGTCCATTCTGGATCGTGTTGCGGCAACCGGCGTCGCGTGGTTCGAAGAGCCGATTGCAGAAGTAGCCGAAGCCTTGGACGAGATCGCACAACTCCGCAGCCTGGCGGGGCGCCACCGCCTGATACTCGCTGGTGCCGAAAAATGCGCAGACTTGGGAGACTTTCTGCCGTTCCTTGTCAAGCGTTGCTACGACGTGATCATGCCCGACATCGTGCTGGCGGGCGGACCCACGGAAGTCGTGCGCGTCGGGCATTTGGCGGCGTCGCTTGGTACTCAGGTCAGTTTGCACAATCCGTGCGGTCCCGTCATGGACATGCACAGCGTGCACGCAGCCGCAGCGGTGCCTGAACTGCATTCGCTTGAACGACAGTTTCGCGAGTCCCCGCTTTACGACGACATTGTCTCCAACCGCGCGCACGCGTTTTCGGATGGCGAACTTCATTTGGCCGACGTGCCCGGTCTTGGCCTCACGGTGGATTGGGGCCACCCGAGTCTCACAGCACGCGCGCGTCTGCAGCTTGATCTGTGATGGTAAGGGAGTTGGGGGTCACATAGGCGGGCGCCGCCATCCAGGGGCGGTTTCAGAGCACAGTCTTGATGATCAATCCCACCAGCGAGATGACGGCTACGCCCGCCAGCCAAAGTCCGATGAACCACAAAAGCTTGCTTGTTGTGCTTCGCTCATCCCGCGCCATCAGTGATAGCCCTCACCCTCGCGGACTTTGCCGCGAAACACCCAATAGGCATACGCTGTATAGCCGAGGATCATCGGCAACAGGACAACGGCGCCGACAAGCAGAAACCACAAACTGGAGTCTGGCGCCGCGGCGTCCCAAATCGTGATCGCGGGTGGGACAATGTGCGGATAGACGCTGATGCCGAGACCCACGAAGCAAAGCACAAAAAGCGCAAGAGCCGACGCGAACGGCAGATAATCCCGGCGTGCGCGCAATCCGACCGCCAGTCCAGCCGCTGCGGCAAGAACAAACAGCGGTACCGGCGCGACATACAGAATGGCCGGGAACGCAAACCAACGCTCCATGTAAACGGGGTCGAGGAATGGCGTCCAAAGACTGACGATGCCAATCATGACCAACGTGCCAGCTCCCGTGACCCACGAGAACCGGAAGGCTTGCTCCTGCAGCCGCCCCTCGGTCTTCATGACCAGCCAAGTCGCACCGAGCAGGCCATACCCGACAACGACTGCCACACCTGTGAGAACGCTGAACGGTGTCAGCCAGTCCCACCAACCGCCGGCATAGGCGCGCCCTTCAACCGGGATTCCCTGTAGGAGCGCCCCAAGAGTTATGCCTTGGGCGAAGGCGGCCGCAACCGAACCGGATGTAAAGGACAGATCCCAAAGCCACTGGTACGTCGTCGCTCGCCAGCGGTACTCGAATGCGACACCGCGAAACAACAAACCGAGCAACATGATAATGATCGGCGCATAGAGCGCCGGCATGATCACGGCGTAGGCGAGCGGAAACACCGCAAACAGACCGCCTCCGCCAAGGATCAGCCATGTCTCGTTGCCGTCCCAAACGGGCGCGACCGTATTCATGGCGGTATCACGATCGCGATCGTTGGCGAGCATCGGAAACAGGATTCCGACGCCAAGATCAAAGCCGTCGAGCACGACGTAGGCCAGGATCGCGAACGCAATCAACATGGCCCAGACAAAGGGAAGGTCGACGGCCATCACTTACTCCGCAGGCTTGATGAGAGAGTCCGGCTTGAGGCTCGCAGCCGGAGTCACGCCAGCCGTCCGGATTGGCGTGCCGACATCCGGGCCCATTTCTCCAGGCTCCGGCGTCTTTCGCATGAGCTGGATCAGGTAGTATGTGCCCGCGCCGAACAGAATGAAGTACACGACAATGAAGGCGACAAGCGAGGTCGCGACAGCAGGTGCATCGATCGGCGATGCCGAGTCTGCCGTGCGCAACAGGCCATAAACGGTGTAAGGCTGGCGCCCGACTTCGGTTGTGATCCAGCCGGCCAGGACGGCAACGAACCCGGACGGCCCCATCACAATCGCGGCACGATGCAGCCATGGCGCTTCGAACAAGCGACCGCGATAGCGCAACCAAAGGGACCATAACCCGAGAGCAACCATCAAGAACCCGATCCCGACCATGATGCGGAAGCTCCAGAAGACGATCGCCGCATTGGGCCGATCTTCTTTCGGCCAAGCCTTCAGACCTTTGACTTCGCCATCCCAATCATGAGTCAGAATGTAGCTCCCAAGCTTGGGAATCTGGACGGCAAATCTGGTTGTTTCTGCCTCCATGTCCGGCCAGCCGAACAGAATGAGCGGCGCGCCTCTTTGTGTTTCGAAGTGGCCTTCCATCGCGGCCACTTTGGCCGGTTGATGCTCAAACGTGTTCAGTCCGTGCAAGTCTCCGGCGACGACCTGAATCGGCGCCACAATCGCCGCCATCCACATGGCCATCGAGAACATAACCCGTGCGCTCTCGTTCCGTTTATCACGGATCAAGTGCCACGCGCCGACGGCGCCCACGACAAGGGCGGTCGTGAGATAAGCCGCCAGCACCATATGGACTAGGCGATATGGAAATGAGGGGTTGAAGACAATCTCGAACCAGTTCTCAGGCACGAACTGGCCAACCTCATTGATTGCGTATCCCGCCGGCGTCTGCATCCAGCTGTTTACCGATAGGATCCAGAAGGCGGAAAAGAAGGTTCCGAAGGCGACCATCAGAGTCGCGAAAAAGTGCAGCTTCTTTCCAACGCGATCCATGCCGAACAGCATCACGCCAAGAAAGCCGGCTTCGAGAAAGAATGCGGAGAGAACCTCATAACCCATAAGTGGGCCCAGGATCGGCCCTGTCTTGTCGGAAAAGACGCTCCAGTTCGTTCCGAACTGATAACTCATGACAATGCCGGACACGACGCCCATGGCAAAAGCGACCGCGAAAATCTTCAACCAGTATTTGAACGTGTCGAGGTAAACTTGGCGGCCTGTCCAAAGCCAAAGGCCTTCCAGAACAGCCAAATACGAGGCAAGCCCGATCGAGAAGGCCGGGAAGATGATGTGAAACGAGACCGTAAACGCGAACTGTATCCGGGCGAGGTCGATAGCCAGAGTGTTGTCCACGGCATGTCCCTCCAATCGTCTTCGGCCGATATATCGATAAACCCACAGCGCGCGATCAAAGCCACTCCACGTTATGACGCAGACCCTGCGGCGTAGTGTGCGAGGTCAATTCGCCACGTTGCCTGCGGCAAACGTCACCGGGTTCCGTGGTTGCATGATGGCGCGACTCGCCGGCCGAGCTGCGAACGCTCATGAACTTCGCCCACGCACGTCGAGATCACTGGGATCAAGTGGCGGAAGCCGCTCCGGCGCGAACGGTGCAATGTCGACATGATGGGTCGCCCCATCGGTGATCATGTCTGCCAGCGCTTCGCCAGTACCTGGTGCATTCAGCATGCCCCAAACGGAATGCCCGGTCGCCACGTAGGCGCCATCGGCCCCGGGGATACGACCAATCAAAGGTAGGCCATCTGACGTAATCGGGCGGTAGCAGGCCTGTTCGGCGATGACATCAGCATCGGCGAGCGATGGCACCAGTCGCTTGGTTGCCTCAATCAGTCTCTCGCAGTGCCCGTGTTCGGGTACGACTTGCGACGGATCAACCGGCAATGGATCTGTGCCGCGCGATCCACAGACATAAACAGTGCCATCAGTACGCGGGACGATCTCCGGCGTGAGGGCGCGGCCGTCTGCCTCTTCGACTTCAGCGAAGATGGCCTCCGCCGGCAACGCGCCCTTGGGCCGGAACACGATGCTATGTCCCTTTAGTCCATAGACGGGCGGCAAACTGAGCCAAGCGGCTGCGAGCGCCGTCCACGGCCCAATTGCAAGAACGACTGCGTCGCATGTTATTTCGCTGCCGTCGTCAAGTGCGATGCCTGTGGCGGCTCCGCTGGCGTCATCACGCCGCAACCCAATCACGGCCGCATGATGGACCGTTGCCCCGTGTGCCACAGCAGCGTCGGCCAGCGTCTCCGTAAAGACCCGTGGGTCGAGCTGCGCGGTTGTTTCCAGATTGCCAAGGCGCTGGCGATGCAAAACGTCCGGCGCAAGCCAGGTCGCCACTTTCGGCGTCGCGCTAACGGACGCTCCCCCTATCCCAAGTGCTGCACCGTAGGTGTCGACGCGGCGATAGCCATAGGGATTGCCCAGATCTTCCGCCCATTCGGCGTGAAGATCAAAGCTCCGCCGGGCGAGTTGCTGAAGCGGTGTACCGTCACACCAATCCTGCGCGAGGAAGCCGCCCGATTTGCCGGACGCCGCACCTCCGATACGCGCACGCTCGACCAGTATGACGTCCACGCCGCGGCGAGCCAGCTGATAAGCTGTTGCCGCACCGATGACGCCTCCACCGCACACGACCGTACGCATAACAGAGCACTCTCACATGACACTCGGCGACCCGGAGCGGATCGTCGAGTCTCGGTCCATCAGGGTTCGTTACTCGACCAGATGCCCGACACCTTGCTTGAAATCCAGTGCAGGACCGACAGCAGGACGATCGCGCCACAGACCCAAATCAACATGTCGAAGTCTTTCAGCCAAGTCCCGCGCAGCCACCAGCTGACATTACTGCCGTAGGGCGAGAAGAGTTTGAGGCCAAACAACCCGTCATTGGCCCAAGGTGCCACCCATATCCAGAAGCGCGACAGGTAAAGCAGAAAGAGCGTCAGGCCAATTGTGACAATAAGGCCGATAACGTGAGCAAAGCTCATCCGCTGCTTAGACATTACAGAACCTTGAGGCTGTTCAGATCGACTTTGAGGACCAGAATGCGGCCGCGGCGCTCGACGGTACCTTCGAGCGAAACAAACAGTGCGACATGGTCCAGAATACGGGCCGGAAGCGGGTTTCCATCCTTGTCACCCATCAGCAAGAACGTGCTGCCATCAACCGGCGCCGCAGACACGAAGACCGGAGGCGCACCACCGATCAGACAAAGATTGGCACACGCGCGATGCGAAAGCCCGGTGCCGGGACGCATCGCTCCCGCGAGGCATTTGCCGTCGCAGATCTCGCCTATCAGCCGCCATCGTCCGAGAGCTTTGGCCGGTGCCACTTCCGTTCCCGTGTCAGCTACGGCGGAGATGTCATCCTTGCCATCACCGACCTGCAGCGCATCGATGTCGCCGCGCTTCAGCGCGATGCCCTTCAACCGAACGACGCGACCGTCGAGAGACTCCACGCGCGACTGCACACCCTTTTTGCCGACTCCCGAAAGCAGCAACGTCCGACCCGCAGGAACACGTTCCGTACCTGTTGTGACATGGAGAATGGGGTATGGACGGACCTCTAGGCGTCCGGTCACCGTCTGCACGCCCCAGCCCCACTGAAAATCACCACGGCCCGGATCGTCCTGCGCCGTGCCGATGGCAAGCGCCAAGGCTGCGAACCCGCCCAGCAGAAACGTGGACACAGCTAACAAGAAGGTCCGAAGACCAGGTGGCGTCGGCAGATAACCGACGTAGAACGGCGCGCTGCGCGGTTCGCTCATTTGCCTGCCTCCCCAATCTGCAGCGGCTCGACATATGTCCCGGGCGGATTACGCTCACTCGAGACGAGCACGGCACTCCCCTCGCGTTTGAGCGCATACGTCGGCACCTTCTCGGTGAATGGTGCAGGTGAACACCCGTCAGCAAGGCGATACTGAAATCCGTGCCAGGGACATGTGACGCAGCCGTCCGAGATCCGCCCTTCGCCGAGCGGGCCGTTCTGATGCGCGCAGGCGTTCGACAGCGCCGAGAGCTTTCCGTTATGCAAGAAGACCGCAACCCGGTCGCCGCTGCTTAGGCGAACGACACGGGCACCCCCCTCGACAAAGTCAGCGACATCACCGACGGGATGCCAGTCGGCTTGAGACGCCATGCGTGGCGCCGTCGCCGTCTCGCGAATTGCAGCGGCAGCATGGAGCCCGCAAACGAGAAAAACAGCGACTGCCGTGACGACAGTAAATGTCTGATCCGAATGGCTTTGGAGTGCGCCAAGGGCGATATGAGCCACAATCAACGCGTAAGCCGGATATATCATGTAGTGCAAAGTCTTCCAGACCCGCGGCGTCAGAAAGCTCAGCCAGAAGTCATGGCTGGTCACGGCAAGAACGGCGAGCGCAAACAGCGCCAAAATGCCGAGTGTTTCGAACGGAAAGCCAAGGACCTGACTGTAGCTCGTGTTCGACGTGAGTAGCGCTTCAAATCGCGGGGTTGGGCTGAAGTTAAAATACCAATTCAGCACAAAGAACGCATGGGTCAAAGCAACACAAAACGCAATGACCCCGAAATGCCGACGGTTATACAGAAGCGGTAAAAACCTTCGGTCCAGCCGCGCCAAAGGACCGATACAGAGGATGACCGTCAACAACAGAAATGCACAAGTACCAAACGCACGCGCACGAACAATGGCTCCGTCGGCGGCTTTGACGTCACCAAAAAACTGCGGCGCGTAACGTAGGAAAACAAGAATGTACGCGAAGACGAGTCCAAGCACGACGATGTCGTAGAATACCTTGGAGCGCGTCCACTGAACCGGTGAATATTGCACACTCATGTCCTCGCCCTCACTGTGCAGGTGCCTGTATGCGGACCGCTGCGTCGTCCACCGATCTCGACTGGCGCAGTGTCAAAGATCCGATCAAAATTGCCGGAATGAGTATCGCGAGAACGAGCCAAACCCAGGCGTGTGCATCTCGCAACGGGCGATCGCGGCGGGCGGCTTCATGCCCCGAAGCCTCCAATGCAAACCACCGAACGAGAACAAGTGGCCACAACAATAGAATGCCCGGCACCAGCAGCGGCCGGAACGTGTAGGCGCCGCGCGCGCTTTCGTCCACGCGATCAATTCCGATCAATAGGAATGCCGCTGCGACGGCTGCACCCGCATACAGCCATAACTGTACAGTCAAGACCAAAGCTTCGCCGATACTCACCAACACCCCCCTAAGACCTGCGCACAACACGCATGTAACCAGTGTATCCATCACCGGACAGATGGCTAAGCACCGAGCAGCCTCCGGCTTTCAGCGAAGACCTGGTCAACATAATCCGCAAGATCTACTGGTTCCGGCGCCGCGAGTATTGCCTCACCTGTGGCAACCGCACCGACAAAACCGTGCATGTGCCAATGCCCCGGCGACGGAAGATCAGGCAAGCACTCAGTTGGGAGATGGGGCCAGGGATTGATGTAGAGGTACGGCTGATCGTAACTCTCATCGCCAGGTGACAATCCGAGGCCAACGCCATTGGCGGTTTCCGGATCGCCCGCTTCCAGGGCTACATAGGTTGCCATGTCGAAGTGATGCGGCCAGCACCGCACTGGGCTCGGTCCCGGTGTGATGCCATCATTACGGGCGGCGAAATCGCTGAGAACGTCGTGCGTCAAGCCGAACCACGCTGAGAGAGTCTCAAGTTCGCCGGACACTGCACTTTCGAAGTCCGTGACGGCAGCAACGCCGATTGGCAAATCGTCAGCAGGTTGTGGCAACCCGCCAGGTTTGAGACCGAGCTTTGCGAGTTCGGCATCCAGCCAGTTGGCTGCAGCGTCCACTGTTGTTCCCGTCAGGTCCAATGCCTGGTTAACGTGATTCTGTTGGACCAGGAGCAAACGCAACGGCACAAGCGAAACTCCCACGTGAATCTCTCCCGTCCCAACCGGTATTGCTTGGGACAGGAAGGCGTTGCCAAACGCGTCATTCAGACGGCTCCACATCAGGCTGGTGTGGCTATAGTCCGCTTGGGGTGCTAGGTTTTCGCGCGCGGCACGATAGGGAAATTGGACCGCCTGATGCGCGATGGCGCGTGCATGAGACAGGTCTCGCGGGTGATGATGACGTAGCTGTTCTGGTACACGCATCCGTCGACCCCTTTATTCAAACCAACTCCGCATCCGTCATGATCTCGACGAGCGCCGGGCCATTGTGCGACAGGGAATCGTGCAGCGCCGTATCGAGCTCTACCGCAGTAGTGACCCTCGTCCCTTTGCCGCCACACAGGCGCGCGAATGCCGAGAACGACGGATTGTGCAAACCGGTCTCCCAAACCGGCCACTCGCCCGATCTCTGCTCTTTCGAGATTTTGCCGAGTTCACCGTTGTTCAGCAGGATGTGGGTAATGTCCATGCCGTACTTCACCGCCGTCGTGAACTCCATCGCATACTGGCCGAAGCCACCGTCGCCGGAAATCGATATGACCTTTCGACCGCGATAGGAGTCAAAGTCCTGTGTTGCGGCCCACGCTCCGATTGCGGCCGGCAAACCGAAGCCAATCGACCCGAGATAGCCAGACATGAGGACGCGTTGACCTTGGGGCTCGAAATACCGGCCAAATGAGTATGTGTTGTTGCCGACGTCGACAGCTATGATGGCGTCGCTCGGACATACCCGTGTCAGTGAGGCGAAGACAGCAGCCGAGTGAACGCCCTTGCCACGGTCCTCTGCCAGTCTGCTCTGCTTTTCACCCCGCCAAATTCGCCAGCGCTCAGCGAGTTCCGCGATCTGATCCGGACCATCCGCCGCGCCGCTGACACGGGTCACGACCGCATCGCAGAACGCGCCGATCTCACCCCAGATCGGCAGTGTTACGGGATGAAACTTGCCCAACTGCATTCGGTCGAAATCGACCTGGATGATTTGTTTGTAAGGCGCGACACCAGTGTGATTGGAGAACGACGATCCGAGCGCGATGATCAAATCGCATTCATTCATAAACCAACTGGCAATCGGTGTTCCCGACCGCCCCAGCACTCCGGCCGCGTTAGGATGCGTATCCGGGATCAAGCCTTTGCCCTTGAAGGTCGTCGCAACCGGCGCGCCTAGTTGTTCAGCAAGTGCAATGACACGATCGCGAACTTCGACCGCGCCATGACCGAGAATGATGAGCGGGCGCTTGGCCTTGCCGATCAAGTCCGCGGCAGCGGACAGATCGGTGTCGGACGGCACAACTTCTGATCCGGAAACGCGACCCGCTGGTGCCGCCGCTTTCGCGTCGCTCGGGATCGTCTGGACGTCATCGGGGAAAATCAGATTGGCGACATCGCGCTCAACGATTGCGGTTTTACAAGCCAGCGACATCAACTCCGCGTGCTTAGACGTAGTCAGAACCGGCTGCGAGAACCGGGCCACAGCCTCAAACGCCGATTTGAGATCGATATCCTGGAACGCGCCCGGCCCAAAAACCTGCGTTTGAACTTGGCCTGTGAGGGCAAGCACCGGCGCGCGATCGACCTTCGCGTCCCACAACCCTGTCAGAAGGTTGGTCGCGCCAGGCCCGGCAATCGTCAAACAGGCCGCCGGCTTGCCGGTCAACTTGCCGTAGGCCGACGCCGCGAATGCGGCAGCGCCTTCATGACGGATGCCGATGTAGCTCAACTGCCCGTCGCCGACGCGCAGGCGTATCGCGTCGGCCAATCCCAGGTTGGAGTGCCCGACCATGCCGAACACACGCTTGACGCCCCAATTGACCATGGTCTCCGCCATGACGTCGGTCACTGTGCGTTCCCGGGCCGGCTCCGCCTCCAGCCCGACCAAGACCCGGCCATCGCGTATCTCGACCGGAAATGTCTCCTGACCGCTGTCTTCGTGACCGCCAGGTGGTTTGCCGGTTATCGGATCGAAATCCCATCCATGCCATGGGCACCGGATCCAGCATTTGCCGTCTGTGCCCTTCTCGATCGATCCTTCGCCAAGCGGGCCGCCCTGGTGCGGGCAGTGATTGTCCATTGCCGCCCATTGCCCGGAAAAACGAGACAGACACAAAGAGCGCGTGCGCGCTGTGACTGACTTTACACGTCCCTCCGGCAAGTCGTCGACATGTCCAACGTCGATCCAATCCAGTCCGTTGCTCATATCAGTGTCTCCGGTTTACCCACCGAATGCGGAACGCGTCATGCAGGTCCCGCTTACCTGTTTGGCCTCACGGCCGTTTAGCTGACGCCACCGAAGGCCACACCGCTGATGTCGCGCATATCCTTCTTCCATGTCGTCAGGTCCTGGACCGAAAAGCGCGACAGATGATCGTGGCCGCACGCCCGCGCCATGACCTGCATCAGATGCACTGACGCCTCAAAGAAGTTGGCGAGCTGCCGTGCGGATTTCTCGACGACGAGCCGATCGACGAGATGTGGTTTTTGCGTTGCGATCCCGACCGGGCAGTTGTTGGTGTGGCAGGCGCGCATAGCGATGCAGCCGACCGCCTGCATCGCAGCATTCGAGACCGCAATCGCGTCCGCTCCAAGTGCGAGTGCTTTGACAAAGTCAGCCGGCTTGCGCAACCCACCTGTGATAACGAGCGTGACGTCGCTTCGTCCCTGTGTGTCGAGGTGCCGGCGCGCGCGGGCGAGGGCAGGGATCGTCGGCACGGATATGTTGTCGCGAAAGATGACGGGCGCCGCGCCGGTTCCACCGCCCCGGCCATCGAGAATGATGTAGTCGACACCGACTTCGAGTGCGGCATCGATATCTTTTTCGATGTGCTGTGCCGAGAGTTTGTAGCCGATCGGAATGCCGCCCGTTCGACTGCGCACTTCGTCAGCGAACGCCTTGATCTGCGCAACGTCTGTCCAGTCTGGGAACCGCGCTGGCGAGATCGCAGCTTCGCCGTCTGCTAACCCACGAACTTCGGCGATGCGGCCTTGCACCTTGTTGCCCGGGAGATGCCCGCCGGTTCCGGTCTTGGCGCCTTGGCCACCTTTGAAGTGAAACGCCTGGACGTTGGCAAGTTTGTCCCAGCTGAAGCCAAAGCGGGCGGATGCCAGCTCGTAGAAGTACCGCGAATTGGCTTGCTGCTCCTCGGGCAGCATGCCGCCCTCGCCGGAGCAGATGCCGGTGCCGACAAGCTCTGCGCCGCGGGCCAGCGCAACCTTGGCCGGCTCGGACAATGCGCCGAAGCTCATGTCGGAAACGAACAGCGGAATGTCGAGTTTCAAAGGCTTTTGCGCGTTCGGTCCAATGACGACATCCGTGCCGACTGGAGCATCATCCAAAAGCGGCGGTATGTGCAGTTGCGCCGTCAAGATCTGCAGGTCGTCCCAAGTCGGAAGCTGGTCGCGCGGCACCCCCATCGCGTTGAGAACGCCGTGATGTCCGGTTTTCGACAACCCGTCACGCGCATAGCTCTGGATCAGGCCGTTGTGCGGCTCCTCGACAGTGCCGTGACTGGTGTCGGCATAGAGCCCGAGATAGGCATCGCGATCGAACGGCTGCGGATTATCCCGAGCCCACGCCGCAATCTCATCGGCATCAACCCAGACCTGACCGTCTTCGACCCATGACGAGAACTTATGCAGGACTTCGTCGTTGCTGTATGCCGACACGCCCGTATCGAGGCGATAGTCCCAGTGATGCAAGCCACAGATCAGATTCTGGCCGTCAACATGGCCGTCGGACATGAGGGCGCCGCGATGAAGGCAACGACCATAAAGAACCGAAACCTGGTCGTCGTAACGGACGACAACCAGGTCGACCTCATCGACGAGCGCATAAGCCGGCTGCCGGTCTCCGAGGTCGTTGTAGTCTGAGATCGCCGTATTCTGCATGCTGTCCACCCTTTGTCCGGTGTGTCGTTTATCGTCATCGTGTCACGAGCGGCTTTGCCGATACCTTCGCTGGCATCCGCTCGGCACAGTCACCCATATCGGCCACCCTGGCGGCATATAGACGTGCGCCTGGTAGCGCACTTAAGCCGTGCAGTACGGCACTGATCCAGACGGCGTTGATGGCGATTGCCAGGATCGGTTCGGCATAAGGGTGATCAATCTGCCCAACGACAAGCAGCGCAAACAACGCGGTTGCCAAGCCGCGCGGTCCGAACCAACCGAAAAAGAGACGACTGGGTGCTGACGCATCCGTTCCGATCAGCGACAGCCAAATCGCAGCCGGACGGACGACGACGAGGCTCACAAGGATCAGCCCCAGCGTCGCGAGCGTGAGATGTTTGATGGCCTCTGGCACCAGAACCATGCCAATCAGCAAAAACGCGCCCCAAGACAGCAAGTGCCCGTCGCCCTCGGTAAACTCGTAGACAAACTTGCACTGCCCTTGAATGATATGGCCGAAGGCAAGACCGGCTACGAACGCAGAAATGAACCCATTGCCTCCAACGGCGATGGCAGCGAGATAAGCCGCACCGGCCATGGCGATGGCGCCAACGCCTTCGAACGCCTCTGACGTCGTTTCAGCCGCCTTTGCCCAGAGCAGGACAACGCCACCGACAACGCCAATGACCAATCCGACAGCCGGCCCCAGAATCAACTGTTTGGCCGCGAACAGCGCCCATGTGGTTGCGCCCGGAACGGCACTGGCCGTGAGACTTGCGAACAGCAAGATCACCGGCAGGGCCAGGCCGTCATTCAGACCGCTTTCGACTGTCAGAGCGCGGCGCGCGCGATCGGGAACGATCGGGTTCGTCACAACGGCCTGGCCCAGAGCCGCGTCTGTCGGTGCGAGGATAGCCGCGACAAGGACGATAGCGACAAGCGGCCAGTCTGAGAGAAATGGCCAGGCTGCGAGCGCTCCGAGAACAACTGACAGCGGCAAGCCGATCAACAGCATGCGCACTGGCCAGATGTGCTGTTGGCGAAGCGCCCTGAGATCAATCTGTGCGGCATCGAGAAACAGCAGAATGATCAGCGCCAGCTCAGCAACGACATGCAAGAGCGCTTCGGCCTGGCTGTGCACCATGAGACCGCTCTGCGACAGTGCGGCGCCGTACGCAAGAAACACCATTGGCGCCGTCAGCATCGTCGTCGCCATGCGCTTGGCGACCATCGCATAGGCCAAAGTGAACACAACGATAGCAAGAAGCAGAAGTGTCATAAGACAACGCCAATTGTTCGCTTACAGACGATCGACCTATAGCACACCAACCCAGTCACGAAATCCTGCCCCAGACCGATCAGCTCCAAGTCCGTGATCGGTTGCAGAATTGCAGCGTCGATACCGTTCGATGCAGACCGGGCACCAACGGTTACAAAACTTCCCCTCACCGGCTCTCCCGAGCATGCATTGTTTACGGATAGCCAGACTATTGATCCGACTTTGAACGCGTCACGCTGGCTCGTCGAATGACATTTCGCGTGCTGCGATCGATGGGAGTGCTGTGATTGATGCTAAGTAGGCGCTTCATTTATCACTGAGCCGACGGAGCAATCGTCAAATCGGCCGCGACTTGTGAATTGATCACGGATCTGTGACGTGTGGAGCTGATACGCGAGACTGCACCACAACATGTCGCCAACCGTGGCAGTGCTGCAGCATGGCACTTGGCCAGGATGTCAGTTAGCTTAGTATTTGTTGCATCAAGACGATCAAGAGGAGCCGGAGCACATGGCTCAGTCGCGACCGAACGTGCTGTGGTACTGCACCGATCAGATGCGGTTTGACACCGTGGCGGCGCTTGGCAATCCGCATATTCGCACACCCAATCTGGATCGCCTGGTTGCCCGCGGTACGTCGTTCTTGAATGCCTATGTCCAGGCACCTGTTTGCACGCCCAGCCGTGTGAGCATGTTGACCGGCCGCTACCCGGCATCGCATCGCGTCTGTCGCAACGGCGTCCGGTCTTTCCCGCGCAGCGAGGTTTTGGTCACGCGCCTGCTAGCGGACGCGGGATACGATTGCGGTTTGGTCGGGAAGCTCCACCTGTCCACTGCCACGCATGGTGAAGAGCGGGTCGACGATGGCTACAGCTACTTTGCGTGGTCGCACCAGCCCATGACCGGCGAAGCGGATCACCTCAATGCCTATCACCAATGGCTGCGTGAGGAGAAAGATGTCGATCCGGCATCATTATTTGATGAGCAGCGCGGCTTTGTTTCGGCTGGCATCCCGGAAGAGCTGCATCAGACGACGTGGTGCAGCGACATGGCTTTGCGGTTTCTGGATAAACCGCGCGATGGTCCGTGGTTGTTGTCAATGAACCCCTATGATCCGCACCCACCGTTCGACCCGCCGGCAACGTACCTTGAGCGCTACGATCCGGCGACACTGCCGCCGCCGCTGTTTCGTGCGAGCGACATTGAACGCCAGTCCATGTTTTCGCGGGTGCGCAGTCAGACCGTCGACGCCGTCGATCCAACCTGGGACGGTGTGAACGCTGGCGACGGTGAGGAATACGAAAGCCAAAGTGCCCGCGGTTATCGCCCGCCAAAGCGCTATAACGGCCGAGCCGCCAAGGCCGCTTACTACGCAATGATCGAATTGATCGATACGCAGTTCGGGCGCATTCTCGATGCGCTTGAAGCACGCGGTGACGCCGACAATACGATTGTCATATTCACCAGCGACCATGGCGAACTGCTAGGTGATCATGGCCTGATGTATAAGGGCTGCCGATTTTTCGAGGGCCTTGTCCACGTCCCGATGATCATTGCCGGCCCCGGCATTGCCCATGACCGACAGTGCCCGGCGCTTGTCGAACTGCTCGACCTGGCACCCACACTTCTCGACTATGCCGGAGAACCGACGCCCGGTCGCATGCAAGGCAAGTCTCTGCGTCCGCTGCTCGACGCGGCGGCAACCGTACCGGACGAACCGGACACCCTGAAAGAGACCGTGTTTTGCGACTTCAATGATAGCGTCGGCTACAGTCCTGTTCCCGACGACACGCAGGCGACAATGACATTCGACGGTCGCTACAAGCTCGTTGTTTATCACTCGCATGATATCGGCGAGCTGTTTGACCTGGCGACCGACCCGGGTGAGTTTGACAACCGCTTTTACGATCCCGAGTGGCGTGAGCTGCGCGACCGGTTGATCCTTCGCCATCTCAATCGATTTGCACGCACGGTGGATGCGGGTGAGGAGCGCGTATCGAATGCCTGAAACCGAAGCGCAAGCCGCAGACGCACCCAACCTGCTCTTTCTTTTCTCGGACC
This sequence comes from Pseudomonadota bacterium, assembly GCA_039186015.1. Classification (GTDB taxonomy): domain Bacteria; phylum Pseudomonadota; class Alphaproteobacteria; order Rhizobiales; family Hyphomicrobiaceae; genus JBCBWG01. The sequence continues at coordinate 12,257 of JBCDAH010000009.1, read as the reverse complement.
AGCACGCTCAACGTGTCGCGGGTTGCTTCGGAGATCCGGTTGTCGAGACACCCAATCTCGATGGTCTCGCCGCCGACGGCGTGATGTTCGACAACTGCTATACGCCGTCGCCAATCTGCGTCCCCGCCCGCATGGCCATGCTGACAGGTCTGCACCCGCACCAGCAATGCTGTTGGACCAACGATGATGTTCTGAATCCCGAGCAGCCGACATGGCCGCAGGCGCTTGGCGCCGCCGACGTGCACACGGCATTGATCGGGCGCATGCACGCTATGGGCGCCGATCAGATGCGCGGCTATGCGGAGCGCGAGGTTGGCGATCATAGTCCGAACTGGCCCGGCGTCCCACGGCATGACATGGGCGTTCTCGATAAGACCAACGACCCGCATCGCGAAAGTCTGGAGCGATCAGGAGTGGGGCAAAACGCTTATCAGGTTCTCGATGAGGCAACAGCAGATGCGGCGGTTGCCTGGCTGCAACGCTGGGCCGCCAGCAACCGAGACGGGAAAGATCGGCGTCGGTTTGCGCTGACGGTTGGGTTCATGCTGCCTCACGCGCCGTTTGTCGCCTGGCCCGACGACTATGCGCGCTACGAGGGTCGTGTGCCGCCGCCGCGTCTCGCCCCACCGGCCGACGAGCATCCCTGGATTGCCTGGTGGCGTCGCGCACGCAACATCACAGACGTGCCGCATGACACGGTCATTCGGGCGCGACAGGCGTACTACGCGCTCGTCACGCACCTCGACCGCTTGATCGGCAAAGTCATCTCCGCACTTCATGAGACAGGTTTGTCGGACAATACGCTCATCGTCTATTCGTCGGACCACGGCGAGCAAATCGGCGAGCGCAGCTTGTGGTGGAAGCACACATTCTACGACGAGTCCGCCAAGGTGCCGCTAATACTCAGCTGGTCTGGACGGCTACCGAAGGGCCAACGCTGTAAGCACGTCGTGACCCTGCACGACGTTGCTGCGACGATGATCGACGCCATGGGCGCGCCGGCGTTGCCGGATTCCAACGGGCGTAGCTTACTTCCGATAGCCGACGGTCGCAGCGACGCCTGGGTGGATTGCGCTTACTCCGAATACTGCACCGATGCCGTTCCGGACTGGACCGGCGGAATGGCCGTGCGCCAACGGATGCTGCGGTCCGGCCGCTGGAAACTGATCGACTATCACGGGTACGCGCCACAGCTCTTCGACCTGGAGACGGACCCGGACGAGTTGCACGACCTCGTCGCGTCGCCCGCCCACGCATCTGTCCGGCAGGATCTGCAGGCGCAAGTCCACGCGACGTGGAACCCCGACTTGATCCAAGCGACTATGGAGCGGCGGCGGCGCAACAAAGATCTGCAGGCGGCGTGGGCGCGCAACGTGCGACCTCGCGATACCATTCGGTTTCAGACAACGCCCGATATGAATTGGCTCGATGAGGCCGAAAGCTAACTCAAACGGTTGGTATGTGCCGCGGCCTTAAGTCTTCGTATCCAACTCAAAGCGTGCATAGAGCTCGGCCGGTGCGTCGTGTGCCTTCATCTCATCGACGATTGCCGCACATATCCGCGCTTCGGCGTCTGACGAGTCGAGCGGCTGCATTTGATGCGGATCGGTCTCCAAGTCGTACAGCACCGTGCGGGTATCGGCGAAACCGCCTTGCCTCGGTGAGCGTTTGGCGTCCGGCAGCGCTGGAATCTTGAGAAGGGGCGCGCCCTTCGTAAAGTCGAAGCCGCGATGCAGGACGGCGTTCTCAAGTTCGCGGATCTCGAAGAAGCTCGTGTTGTGCATCGGCATGAGCGTGTACTCGAAGAGGTCGTGGCTCTCCATGCGCTCAGGATAGCGGAAATAGGTATACCGCCCATCCGTGGCGTTGATCGCGCCGCCAAACAAGCCATAGAGCGCCAAATCTCGCACGCGGTCCGATGCGCCGGCCACCAGCGGCATCAAAGATCGCCCGGTCACATGCGGCCCCGGTGCAATCCCGAACACGTCAAGCAGGGTTGGCATGATGTCGGTTGTCTGGGTAAGCCCCGCAACGCGCGCCCCGCCGCGAGTAGCATGATCCGGGTGGTAGATGAACAGGGGTATGTTCGCGATCTCGTTATAGAACGGCATCCGGTTCTTGGCCCACCAGTCGTGCTCCGACAGCATGAACCCGTGGTCCGTTGTCAGGACCAACGCCGTATTCGCCCAACGGTCGTTGGCGTCGAAGTCATCGAGCAGGCGGCCGAGTTGTGCGTCACACAGGGCCACTAATGCCGCGTAGTTCGCTTTGAGCTCCGCAACCTCCTGCTCGGTTTCTTCCACCTTGCGATATCGCGGCCAATCATACGTCGGCCCGTTGTATCCGGTCTTGAACATGTCCCTATAGCGCTTCGGCGCAATGAACGGTTCGTGCGGGTCGAACGTCTCCAGATGAACGAGCCACCCATCCTCCGCGCCGTTGCCCTCCAGAAACCGCAGGGTCGAATCGAAACACTGCACACTCGGGAAGTCTGCCTCATCAACGATGCGTTCGCGATTGATCATGCCCTGAAGTCGATGTCCGTCGCGATGATCCTCGAATTGGGCCTGATGATACTGCTGCCGGAAACGCTCCATCGGTGGCTGGACCATGGCGACCCAAGGATCAGACTCCTGCCCGCGTATGTAGTCCCATGTCGTATAGCGGGAGTGATACGTCGCGCCGCCATCTTCAAAATAGTGATAGTGGTCGGAAACAAGATGGGTGTAGTGACCAGCGTTCCTGAGGATGACCGGGAAACTATCGTCGAAGGGCTCAAGTGGACCCCAGCTGCGATGCAGAAAACACAAGCGCCCCGTATGCAGGTCCCGACGCGCCGGCATGCAGGGCATCGAACCAATGTAATGGCTATCGAATGTGACTGCGCGCGCAGCCAATCGATCAAAGTTGGGCGTGGGGATTTGGCCGCCATAGGTCGATAGCGCGCGTCGATTGAGGCTGTCGAACAGAAGAAACACAACCCGCATGCCGCGACTCCCATCGGTTAATGCGCTACATCGATTTTCTGCGCTGACGTTCCCGCCAAATCGGCCAGATCAGCAAGAGCAGCGCAATAATTGTGAAAGCCAGCGGTAGCGGTTTCGTAAAGATGGGAGACGGATCGCCGGCCGTCATCATCAGTCCGCTACGTAGCTTTTCTTCTGCAAGCGGCGCCAGCACGAAGCCGATGACAAACGGGCCCAACGGAAACTTGCCGCGCTCAAGCAAGAAACCGATCACGCCAAAGCCCAGCATCACCCAAACATCAAACATTGTGTTGTCGAGCGCAAAGCTTCCCAACACGCAGAAGACCATGACGACGGGAAGCACGAACGAGCGCGGCAGCTCCATAAACTTGGCGATCCAGCCAACCGTGCCGGTCATCAAAAGCCACATAATGATGTTGGCCAGAATGTACGCCGCCATCATCCCGTAGACGACGTTGGCGTCGGTCAAAAACAAAGTTGGCCCAGGTTGGATCGCGTGAATCATCAACGCGCCGATCAAAATGGCATCGATGACCGAGCCTGGGATACCCATGGCGATCAAGGGGATCAAAGCGCCGCCAACCGTTGCGTTGTTTGCCGCTTCCGAGGCGACAATGCCTTCCTCTGAGCCGGTGCCGAACTTCTCCGGTTGCTTCGACAGGTTCTTCTGCGTCGTATAGGCGATGATCGACCCGATCGATGCGCCAATTCCAGGTAGAACGCCAACCCACGTGCCAATGAACGACGAGCGAAGCATGTTGCCCGCATGTCGCCGAAAGTCTGCGAACGACATAAGGATGCCGCGTGTCGAAACGGACGCGCGTTCACCCTTGCGCGACAGTTCCAGGCAATCGGCAATGATCTGGCTGACAGCGAATACGCCAATCAAAACGGGCAACAGCTTGAGCCCGCCGTTGAGCATGTACCAGTCCCACGTCAGACGCGGTGCACCGGTTGATGGGTCGACTCCCGGCATCGAAGCCAGCATCCCAAGAAAGCCGGAAATCAACCCTTTTGCAAACGAACCCTGGCTGACCGACGCGATGAGAACCATCGCCATCATGATCAGGGTGAAGTACTCGAACGGTCCGAATCGGGTCGCGATGATAGAGAGCGGCTTGGTTATGGTAACCAACGCAATTGCGGCGACGATCCCGCCCATGAACGAGGCCGTGATGCCGAGCCCAAGCGCCCGGCCCGGATTACCCGCCTGGGCCATCGGGTACCCATCGAATGTCGTCATGACATTTGAGGGCGTGCCGGGCATCCGCAGCAACGTCGCTGTGATCAGACCGCCGGAAATCGCGCCGACGTACATCGCGACCAAAAGCACAACGGCATTGAACGGTTGCATGTAGAAAGTCAGCGGCAAGGTCAACGCAATCAACATTGCACCGGTCAGACCGGGTATCGCGCCAACAACGATGCCCAGCCAGGTGCCAAGAATGAGAAGGAAGAACGGCCAGGGCTGGAGAATGGACGCAAACGCATCGAGCAACGGGGCCATTAATCGCTATCCCCAACTTGGCAGGTCAACGACGAAAACCTGCGTAAAGATGAACTTCGCGCCGAACCCGACGATCAGCGCGACAATTGCCGCGGGAAGTACGACGCGCGTCCGGAACCGCTCCAGACCCCAGATCGCAACGAACAAGAACGCTGCAGTCATGACGCCGAAGTCCACCAGTTTGGTGTGAAAGGCTCCAGCATAGGCGAGCGTGAGAACGGCCAGAAAAAACGCCGAAGCGGGCTGTTCGTCCGACACATCTCCATCGGAGCCGTCACGGCGGAGTGCTGTGACGATCACGAGACTGCATAAGATGATGATGAGTCCTGCCGTCACCTGCGGCACCGGCGCCGAGCCCAATGGCTCAAACGAGCCTGGTGGCAGACCGAGCGTTTCAATGATCACCGCGATGCAGGCCGCGATGATGATGAGGCTGACGACGATCTCAGCTCTGGATGATCGGGTCATTTTTCAGATGGATCATTACGTGGTTGAACGGGAGTGTCTCGACCCGCAACACGCAAGCGTGCGAGCGAGGCTTTCGGCGTCGCAACCGACGCCGAAAGCTGATGACGCGCGCTTACTTCTTTTTCGCGAGTTTCGCGATCGGCTCAGTGCGCTTCCACGTCTCTTCCAGATCTTTCCGGAAGTCATCGCCCGTCAGAACGACATGTGTGAATACGCGCTCCTTCCAAAAGTCCTTGACGCGCTTTGTGTCCGCAGCCTTCGTGAGCGCATCGGCAAAACCATCTACGGCTTCCTTTGGCGTGCCTTTCGGTGCAAACCACCAGCTCTTGATGCAGAACTCGACGTTATAGCCAAGCTCCTTCATTGTCGGCAGATCGGGCAGCTCCGGAATCCGTTTTGCACCGGTGTAGGCGAGGGGTTTGATCTCCGCTTCAGGATTCGGCTTGCCGTCTGGAAGTAGCGTGAACTTTATCACCTCGGCTGGCGACAATACGGTCGTGTTCGTTTGTGCGCCGGTCAAAGCCGTGAAGTTTGCTGTCCCGCCACCAATCTGCACAAACCGGAACTTCGAGCCAGGCGAGGCCTGCTCCATCATGATACCGGCCATGTGATTGATCGCGCCAAGATTTGCACCGAAGATCAGGCTGTCCGGTTTTGACTTAGCCCGCTCAAGCAGCTCTTTCGCTGAATTGATCCCGCTATCCTTGCGCACCATCGGCAAGACACAGAACTCGCCCGTCGCCGCAACCGGCTCGTAATTGCGCCAGCCGAAATTCATGGCGCCGGAGCCCTCGCCGCCCATCAACGCAATATGGATCAGCAGGAACGTATAACCGTCAGGTGCTGCTTCCATCACCTGCCGCGAACCAATCGAGTAGTGTCCGCCGACGTTGATCACTGTGATCGGTTGCGGAAGCAGGTTGTTTTCCTTGATGCCGGCCTGGAATATTCGTGCCGTCTGGTCGGACGTTCCACCCGCCTTGAAAGGTACAATGACCTTGACTGGTTTCTCAGGCCAGGCGGCCTGGGCAGGTGCCAGCGCTGGCAGCACCAACGCAAGCGCAACAGCAAGTGCTCGCTTCATTACAGTTTCCTCCTAATCGGTTTGGATCCGGATCTGCGTCCGGTTCAAGTGATACTGTCGATTAGCGACTCAAGACTGGCACCGTTCTAACCATTCGACAAGTTAGCGCGCCGCAGATTCAGCTGGAACGATTCTGCACCTCGCTGTAGGCAGGAATGATCCCGGCCTTTGCGGACCCACATCGAACGCATAGCGCGGTTGTCCTCACGCATGGAGCAGGCACCCATGACACCCTCAGACTCCGCCGCAACGGCGCGGCAGCCGAATGTTCTGTTTGTCACAGCAGATCAGTGGCCCGGTCACCTGATGGGCGTCGCCGGCCATTCCGTTGTCGAAACGCCAACGCTGGACCAACTCGCTGCCAACGGCACATATTACCCCAACGCTTACGCCGAATGCCCAATCTGCATTCCCGCCCGCCGCTCGATGATGACAGGAACCAGCCCGGAGCGACACGGCGACCGGCAGTTCCAGCCGGCGCTCGAAATGCCCGCTCTGCCGACACTCGCGCAGACATTTCGTGATGCAGGTTACCAGGCGACGGCTGTCGGCAAGGTTCACGTCTATCCCCCGCGCAACCGCATCGGGTTTGACGACATTATTTTGTCTGAGGAAGGTCGCCCGCACCTCGGCGGCCCGGACGACTACGACATCTTTCTTGCCGACGAAGGGTTTGCCGGGCAGGGATTTGCCCACGGCATGTCGAACAATGAGTATGCGTGGCGACCATGGCATCTGCCGGAGCATTGTCACCAGACCAATTGGGCGACCAATCAGATGTGCCGCGTCATCAAACGTCGCGATCCGACGCGCCCGGCGTTCTGGCATCTATCCTATGTCTACCCGCATCCGCCCATCGTGCCGCTGCGAGACTATTTTGATCGCTACGCCGGGCGCGATGTTGACGCGCCGGTTGTCGGAGATTGGGCGAATTCGTACGACGCCCTGCCGCCGGCACTAAAGGAGGTCGTCAATTACTGGGCTGCGCTCAAGCCCGATGAAATGTCAGATATGCGGCGTGCATTTTACGCGCAATGCACCCACATCGATCATCAGCTGCGACTGGTATTGGGAACTTTGCGTGAGGAATCGCTGCTTGACGACACCATCATCCTCTTCACGAGCGATCACGGCGACATGCTGGGCGATCACAGCCTTTACGCGAAACGGTTCATGTATGACGGTTCGGTTCGTGTGCCAATGATCCTGGTTGGTAGTGCCGACTGTCAACGGGTCGGGCATCACAGGGTCGATGACCGTCTGGTCGGCCACCAAGACATCATGCCAACACTGCTGGATCTGTGCGACATCGACGTACCAGAGACCTGCAGTGGGCAGTCACTGCTCTCCGATCAAAGGCGCGTAACGCACTATTGCGAGGCGCTTGAAGGTGCAAGCGCGACGCGCATGATTGTCGACGGGCGGTACAAACTGATCTGGTACCCGTGTGGCAACGTCGTGCATCTTTTCGACCTTCAGGTTGATCCGCGCGAGCAAACGAACCTTGCCGGGCTTCCGGACCACGCCGCGACGCAGCAGCGTCTGGAAGCGGCATTGATCGCGCGCTTGTACGGTTCGGATACGGATTGGCTAGCTGACGGCCGCCTCGTCGGCTTTCCGGCTGTTGATATGCCGCCAAGGCCCAATCGCGATTTGTCTGGCCAGAGAGGATTACATTTTCCCACCCCGCCGCGTACCGATCCGTCCCATATCGTCGGCACGCCGCGTTAGCTCATTGCCGCATCCGGCAGACTCGCCTTGCCGTCTTGCACCTGATTCGATCAGCGACGGTGCCTGTCGACAGGCGAGATTGGACGGAAGCCTCCGATCTCAGCTTGGTTGCGGAGTTTCCGTCGATGCGCGCGCTCAACCCGCAGCCGCTTGAGTGACCGCTCCCGCTCCTTCTTCTTGATCGCCATTCGATTGTCTCGCAAATAGGTAGCGATACCGAAACCCAAAGCAGCTAATCCTGCCGCGCTACTGACCGAAATTGCCATAATCCGAACAGTCCTAATCTCAATCATTTAATTCAGAGGCCATGTCTTTTTTTGACGCCTCCTTAAGACTTACGCATAGTTAGAGTTTCTTACCGGTTTCTTGAGCAATTCGATAAAATACCGCTGGATTCAACGCCTTTCGCTTAAGCCGGCTGTTAGGGTTTACGGGCCGGCGTGTTGTCTGCCAGCGGCATGGCCCGCACATCTCGGGTTGCGCTCAGCGTCGATGCAATGTGCATGCCTGGTCGGCATCCCGCAGATGTCCCGTGTCGTCCCGTCCACCTGCGCGCGCACCCCCAGTTGCCTGTCGGTAAAGGATGTTGCCGGGGCATTGACTGCCTCAGTCCGTCGGCAGCACGGCAATGGCATCCACTTCCACGCGCACGTTGTCACGAAAGAGCGCAGACACGCCAACCAGGGCACTGGCAGGAGGGGTACTCTTGTTCACAAAGCGATCTCGCACATTGCGTATTGTTGGCAGGTCTTCCGGCCGGTAGTCGCGGATGTAGATCGTGAGGCGCGCGACGTTCGAAAAGTCCGCACCGGCCGCAGCCAGGGTTGTGCGGATGTTCGAGAAGACCTGTTCAAGCTGCGCTTCGAGCCCGGGGCCGACCACCGATCCATCTGACTTGAGCGGAACGTGTCCGGACAAAAACACCAAACGCCCGGCCTCGACGGCCATTGCCTGGGAAATGCCCGGTATGTTGGCGCCCGGCGGATTGACTGCACGCATCCTCGTCTCTCCGTTATCTCCACTTTGCGCCCATCCCAATTCGGCTTCGGACATTGAGGCGGTTGCGAGGATCAGTGCCACGCCGAGTGCCCGATACAGTTGAGTCAGTTTGCTTTGCGAGGGAGCGGTCTCTGTCATTGTGCCGTCCTTTCCATGAGCCAGCTGTCGTGCAGCCATTTCTCGGTTTGGCGATGTCCGGGCATCGTGATCCAAACGATGTCTCGTTCAAAAACGATCGGCTGTGCATTGACGCCGACAATGACCCAGAACCATCGGCCGTCCGCGGTGTTGCGCATCTTCACCTTCATGCCGGAGATCGTTATCGACCGTCGCTGCCCCTGGGTCGCAACGGTTATTGTTTCATCGTGTTGGGCGATCCAATGGAGTTCCATCGACGGGAGAAGGTCTGGCGCGGCCTGCTTAAGAAACGTCAACGCGATGTCCCTGGCGGCAGCCGTTGACGGCAGTTCGCCAGCCTCACCATCCTTCGTCATGCGCACGAACCCTGTGAGCTGACCGGAGCGATCTCGCAGAACGCTGACGTGCTCTCCGCCCAACCCTGCGTTGCGCCCGTCCTTACGTTCGTAACGCGTCAATGCGGCCTCGGTACCGTCAATCGCAACGGACTTGCGGGAGACCATTTGAAAGCCATCCGGAATCTCGATCAGCTCGGACGGCCTATTCAATTCGGATGCTAGAGCCACGGCAGCACCTCCGATCTGTAACGTCAGAACAGCAATACCGATCGACACTGCGGTTCTCACAAGCTTCTTAAATCTCGACTTGACGTTAAGTGTAGGTTTTTCTGACATTGACACCTACCTGTATCGAGTGATTTAGCCCCGTGCCTTCCGAATAAGATCTTCGACACGCGCAATGTTCTCTTCAACTTCTGCGCGGAACCCCTTGAGTTCCAGGATTTGCTGATCCGTTCGAGCCAGCTGGCCGCGCAGAATATCCAGCACACGGCGCTTGCCGCGAATGCCGGTTGCATCTTCAAAGTACAAATCGATGACCGACGCGATTTCGTCCAAGCTCAAGCCCAGGCGTTTCAAAGCGGCAACCTTCTCAAGTCGTGTAACCGCTTCTTCGTTGAAGTATCGGTAGCCCACACCTTCTCGCTCGATCGGCCGGAGCAAACCAAGCCGCTCGTAGTAGTGGATCGTGCGATGGCTCACGCCAGCTCGACGGGCCAGATCGCCGATCTTCATGAGGTCTTTCGACTGCTTTGACGCCGGCATGGTGGGTCTTCTAGGTCAAACAAAACCTGACGTCAAGTGTAGATCTTATGTGTGATGGCCGGAGAACGTGATCCGTTACCGGCATGACGATCGCGCGTGCGGAACTTCCGTGCAAATGCACATGGCATTTTGATCGTGCCAAGGCTTTAGAGGAAATTAGAAATCCAATTTGTCTATTAAACCAATCTTCAACGCAGCATTCGTATTATTGAGCCGCGAAGTATCGTTAACGTTTCGATAACTCACCATAAACGCAGCAGAGCTGGGAACGACTAAGTAGCGCTTCGGGCCAACTAAGATACGCTCGAGTGTAGTGGGGCTGATCGCGTGGCGGTAGATTACAGTACAAAGTCAGCCAAGAGACGGCCCGTACGACGGCCAACCAAGCGGAACGGCTTGAAGGCCGGAGCCTCGACGTCCGTCGATGCGATGTGCGCCGAGATCCTCGATGCGATGGAGCAAGGCGCGGCACTGTGGAGTGCCGATGGCCGATGCTTGTATCTCAACAAACGCTTTTACTCCGTACTCGAATACAGCACGGATGACGTTTGGGTGGGTATGTGTCGCGAAGACTTCTTTGAGATGGCTTTGAACCGAGGCGAGTTTTCTTCCGATTGGGGCGACCAATTGAAGTCGCTTGCAGGGAAACGGTCATCGTTCACGTATGATAGGCATCTGCCGTCTGGCCGGATCGTCGCAACCACCGTGCGCCGGCTTGAAGATGGGCGGGATGTTGTCACCTACACCGATGTCACCGCAGCGCGGAAGCTGACGGCAGAGCTGGATGCCGCGAAGCAGGCGGCGGAAGAAGCCGAGAAGCGAAGCGCGGCTGCGCTGACTTCAGAGAAGGAACGCCAGCATCAGGTCACTATGGTGTCTGCCCTGGGCGAATGGCTGCAGAGCTGCAAATCTCTGGAAGAGCTCTACAAGATCGTTAGCGGGCATATGGCGCGACTTTTGCCCGGCAGCTCCGGCGAGCTCTATATTTACAGCAACTCGAGGGACGTCCTGGACGGCGCATGCTGCTGGGGAGACACGTCGCTTCAGGAACACATCAACGTTGACGACTGCTGGGGCCTGCGACGCGGGCGCTCGTACACGTATGGCGCCGGAGAAGTCGAGTTCGAGTGTGGCCATGTTGCAGAGCAGAACTGGCAAAAAGATTTCGGATGCTATTTCTGCATTCCGATCGTTGCGCATGGCGATACGGTTGGTCTCCTGCACGTCAAGTTGGGGCAGGAGTGCCAACCCAGAGCGTGTACATCCAGTTGTCAATCATTGAACGACAAACGCCGGTTTGTGATTCAATGCGCGGAGCACATCAGCCTGGCGGTGGCCAACGTCAAACTCCGCGATGAGTTGCGCGACCAGTCCATCCGCGATGCACTTACCGGGCTGTTCAACCGCCGATATCTCATCGAAAACCTGCGGCGTGAAGTGGCCCGGGCGACCAAGAATGGCAGACCGTTGAGCCTGATTTCCTGCGACGCGGATCACTTCAAGAAGCTGAATGACAATCACGGTCACGACGCGGGAGATTCCGTACTGCGCGCCATCAGCGAAGTCATGAGCCACATGTTTGACGGCGATGAGGTCTGCTGTCGGTTTGGCGGGGAAGAATTCCTGATCCTGCTTCCCGATACCGACAGGCCGACGGCTCTAAGACGCGCGGAAGAGCTGCGTCTCGCAGTCGAAGGGCATATTGTTCGCTATGGAAACACAAATTTGCCGCCGGTCACGCTGTCGCTCGGAGTTGCGACAGCGCCCGAGGACGGCACAATTCCGCAGGCCCTGATTTCGAAGGCGGACGTCGCACTTTATCGCGCCAAGGCGGAAGGTCGAAACAAGGTCTGCCTTGCTGACGACGACTCGGAATGATCTCCACGCTCACCTGAGCGCCGCGAGTCTTTGATGGCGCTGTTCGCACGCTCGCAAGCTCACGGCTCGAGCGCGGGCCAGCCGTCCGGTACCACAGGCCGCGAATGCGGCTCGGCGCGTTGCGTCGCCCAAGCCGAGGCCCGAGCAAAGCGAGGAATAGCCGTGAGCGAAAACAAGCGCGAGCGGGAATCACAATCTCTGGCCACCCCAAAAAGTCACCCCGGGCCTTGTGCCCGGAGTCCACGTCTCAGCGAACGCGAACGGTCAAGAGGCCCGATAGCGGCACAGTCTACTCGTCCAACCAACATCCGAGCCCGCTGCACCCTGGATCCCGGTGACAAGCACCGGGATGACGCCTGTGG
>JBCDAH010000008.1:0-53715 GCA_039186015.1 Pseudomonadota bacterium | reverse complement strand
TCGGGCTGTGGACCAGAAATTGTGGAATGGCCACGGCTGTATCTCCCTATCTTTGGCGCGTTTGCAATTGAGAGAGACATGTCCGAGAAGGCCGCAAGCGTCAATCGGACGGTGATCCGACTGATGGTCAGCTGGGTTGCGTAGATTGCAGGCTTGGGGACGGACGCTCTGTTGCTCACGCCGGTGGTGGTGACGGTGGCCCACCCATCACGTTTGCAATCCAGAAGCCGAGCGCGTAGCCGATCCCCAGCTTGACGAATGCCAGTGCAAGTTCGCGGAGCCAAAACGCCTTGTAAAAGCCGGACCAGCGACGTGCGGCTTGCCCGGCGTTGGTGCGATCCAGCTGCTCGGTCATCTCATCATAGAGCGACTTCGAAAAGTAGTAGCTGCCGAATGTGTGAAGAGGAATCGCGAGCGCAAGTGTCCACACCGGCCACGACAGGAAGCCGGCGACGACGGCCAAGGTGGATGCGGCAATGCGGAGCAATCCGAACAGGTACGTCATTGCCGCATTCTATCTCGCCGTTGCACGTCCTGTCAGTGTCAGACTGGTGTCAGCGTCAGTCTGGTCGGCAGCCGGGGCAATCAACACCGTCCGCGCCGGAACTTATCGAGACCGCGACAGGTGACGTCGCCCCACTCCCCAACGATCCGCAAGTCGCCACGGGCGTTGCGCTCCGCAAGCACCAGCGATGTCCGGCCGATGCCGGCCGATGTTTTATCGCGCTCCGGGTCGTAGGCGATGAACTTGTAGTCGAATGTGACGCGGCAGGCATCGCCCGCCTCGGTCTCACGGTAGTCCCTGATACGGATGAATTTGTAGATCCGATCCGGCCAGCGCTCTTCCCAACGCCGCATCGCGCGGAAGACTTGTTGGCGCGACTGATCGCGCTTGCCGTAGTACCGGAACACGCGTTGGTCGTAGAGCCGGATCTTGCTTTCGGCTGAGAGCGTGAAAACGCGGTCTGCAAGAAATCGTTCCAAAACAATTTCATCACAGCGCGCATGTGCAACGCTTGTCGCTGCGAGCCATATTGCGCCTGCCAAAAGACACGCCGCCAGCGGCTGGATGGTCTGTTGAGCGGTCATCTTGCCCTCCTCGCGGTTGCAATAGATACAGCATTAAGCACATCTCGTGACGAGCATACGTCCGATGCTTTGAAACTTGCGAAAATCCGAAGCCGTCGAATTCCTGCCGCCTGATGACCCGAATCGACTTGCCATTTAGGTCTCGTTAGTCGAATCGAGACGAAGTGGCCCCCTCAAGACTGTGGTGGGGGAGGAAGGGTACCAATGGTTCTGCGCGTTGTTGATGCCAGTGATTATGGTCAGCGGTTGCGTCCTGATCGCAAGCTTCGTGTTTTGTTGACTGGTTTGCAGGATGAGGCCGGGCGTGGGTTGTTGCGGCGTCTGGCAGACCGGAACTGCAAGCTGATTGTCCAGACACCGGCAGAGTCCGCTGAAATTGCCAGCCTGGTTGAAGACCTGCAGGCGGCCGGCGCAGAGGTTTCGGCCTACTACGGCGCGATCGACTACGCCGCAGCGGCCATGCGGTTCACAGCAGACGCCGCCATTATGCAAGGATCGCTCGACCTGGTCGTCAACTTTGTCTCGCTTCGTGCCGCTGACATGGCGGAGATTGCGGAAAACGGCGGTGGGTTCGAAGATGTTGTCGAGCCCGGCTTGGCGGCGGCCGTCCACGGCAGTCGGGTGGCGGCCAATCGCATGGGACTGACGTGGCGTAACGGGCTTGTCGTGAACGTCCTGTCCGTCGATTCCAGTGCGGGCGGGGCTTACGGTGCGCTTCTCGCCGGGTTGGCGCGCACGGCGCTCGCCATGTGCACGCAAAGCCTTGCAGAGCGATGGGCCGAAGATGGTATTCGTATCAATGCGATTACCCCGCCTGCTACCGAAATGTCTGCCCATGACGCGATATCCGACATTGTTTTCGGGCTGCTGGATGGCGGTGCCGCACACATGTCGGGGTGCGTGTTCGACCCGGACTTGGCGCACGCAGCCTGCTGATCGCACGTTAACGCTGATGTGCGCGCAAGAGTTGCCGTATCGTGCACCGGCAACTCCGAACGACAACATGCGCAGCATCTGATTTTTTCTGAACCGCAACCTTGACATGCGGGCTTCAACGAACTAGCTGCGGATCGGTTGTTAGCACTCCTCTTCGCGAGTGCCAGCACAACTCAGCAAGCTGAAACAATTCGAACCATTCTCAACGGGAGAAGGCTGAGATGAAGTTCCGTCCCCTTCACGACCGCGTCGTTGTGCGCCGGCTCGAGCAGGAAACAAAATCGGCAGGTGGGATCATCATTCCCGATACGGCCGCCGAAAAACCGCAGCAGGGTGAAGTCGTGGCTGTCGGCCCCGGGGCCCGCGGTGATGACAACGAGATTGTCGCGCTGGATGTTAAAGTGGGTGACCGCGTGCTGTTCGGCAAGTGGTCCGGCACCGAAGTGAAAATTGATGGCGAAGACCTCCTTATCATGAAGGAGACCGACATCATGGGTGTCATCGAGGAGAGCGGTTCCGCAAAGAAAGCGGCCTAAGCTCGCGCCTTGTTCACCCTTCGTGCTATGATCAATCTATGCCATTTGGAGACTCAGAATGGCTGCAAAAGACGTCAAATTCTCGACTGAGGCGCGCGACAAAATGGTTCGCGGTGTCGATGTTCTCGCCAATGCCGTCAAGGTTACGCTCGGCCCAAAGGGTCGCAATGTCATCCTTGAGAAGTCCTTCGGTGCGCCACGCACAACGAAGGACGGCGTCACGGTCGCCAAGGAAATCGAGCTTGAAGACAAGTTCGAGAACATGGGCGCCCAGATGGTCCGCGAGGTTGCCTCGAAGACCAACGATGTCGCCGGCGATGGAACGACAACGGCAACGGTTTTGACCCAGGCCATCGTGCGCGAAGGTCTAAAGGCTGTTGCAGCGGGCATGAACCCGATGGACCTGAAGCGCGGCATCGACAAAGCGGTGATCGACGTGGTCGCGGAAATCGGCAAGCGCTCCGTCAAGGTCAAAGACGAGAAAGAAATCGCGCAAGTCGGCACGATCTCAGCCAATGGTGACGAGATCGTCGGTGAGAAAATCGCCGAAGCCATGCAGAAAGTCGGCAACGACGGCGTGATCACCGTCGAGGAGTCGAAGGCGCTCGAATTCGAACTCGACACCGTCGAAGGCATGCAGTTCGACCGTGGTTACCTCTCACCGTACTTCATCACCAACGCTGACAAGATGGTGGCTGAACTCGAGGATCCATACATTCTGATCCATGAGAAGAAGCTGTCCAACCTGCAGGCGATGCTTCCCGTGCTAGAAGCCGTCGTCCAAACCGGCAAGCCGCTGCTGATCATTGCAGAGGATGTCGAGGGTGAGGCGCTGGCGACGCTGGTGGTCAACAAGCTTCGCGGTGGTCTGAAGATCGCGGCTGTCAAGGCACCGGGCTTCGGTGATCGCCGCAAGGCCATGCTCGAAGACATTGCGGTTCTGACCAAAGGTCAGACGATCTCCGAGGATCTCGGCATCAAGCTTGAGAACGTCACGCTTGACATGCTGGGCCGCGCCAAGCGCATTTCGATCACCAAAGACGATACAACCATCGTTGACGGTCTCGGCGAAAAGGCTGAAATCGAAGCCCGGATCGCTCAGATCAAAGCACAAATCGAAGAAACCACATCCGACTACGACCGTGAGAAACTGCAAGAGCGCCTGGCGAAGCTCGCCGGTGGTGTTGCTGTGATCCGCGTCGGTGGTGCAACCGAAGTCGAAGTGAAAGAGCGGAAAGATCGCGTCGACGACGCGTTGAACGCGACACGCGCTGCGGTTGAAGAAGGTATCGTTCCGGGCGGCGGCGTGATGCTGCTTCGCGGCGCTGAGGCGATCAAGGCGAAGGGTGATAACGACGACCAGGAGGCCGGCATCCAGATCGTTCGCCGCGCGCTTCAGGCTCCGCTTCGCCAAATCGCAGAGAACGCGGGCGTCGAAGGTTCGGTTGTCGTCGGCAAGCTGCTTGAGAAGAAAGACTTCAACAACGGCTATGATGCGCAGAACGACGATTATGTTGACATGATCGCCAAGGGCATCATCGACCCTGCGAAAGTCGTGCGTGCAGCGCTTCAGGATGCAGCTTCGGTTGCAGGTCTGCTCGTGACGACGGAAGCCGGTGTCGCTGAGTCACCGAAGAAAGACGCTGCAGCCGGCCCGGCAATGCCTGACATGGGCGGCATGGGCGGCATGATGTAAGTCGGCCCAAAACCTGCGTATTTACTTGAAACGGCGGTGCTTCGGTGCCGCCGTTTTTTCGTTTCGCCGTTTGGATCATCGCGGCACACACGCGGATCGCTGGCGATGTGGCCACGCCAACACTGGTCGTTGGTCGATCGTCGTACGTAAGCCTTTAGAGAGCGCAGCTTGCTAAACTCTCCAAATAATGGTGCACTGCAACAAGAGTTGCAAATCGTACACTCCTGCGGAGACTCGAAACGATGCAATATCATGTGTACGAGGCGGCGCATGCCGTCATGGCCCCGATGCGGTTGACGGCGCGTGTCGTCAAGCACCAGATGAAGTCGCCGTTTAATCCGTTTTCGGTTACGCCGGCAGCTAAGCAGATTGCGGCCGCTTGCGACGTGTTTGAGAGCATCACGCGGCGCTACGGCAAGCCCGAGTGGCGTATCGACTCAACCCGGATTCATGGCCTTACGGTGCCTGTTGAAGACGAAATCGTTTACAGCAAACCCTTCTGCAACATTGTTCATTTCAAACGCGACTCGTCGGTTATGGGCGTGCGCAACGATCCGAAAGTCCTGATCGTTGCTCCGATGTCGGGCCACTATGCAACGCTCCTGCGGGGTACGGTGAAGGCGATGTTGCCTGAGCACGAGGTCTACATCACCGACTGGGCCGACGCGCGCGATGTACCGTTCTACCAAGGGCCGTTCGATCTCGATGACTTCATCGATTACCTGATCGATTTCACGCAGCAGCTCGGCCCGAACCTGCACGTCATAGCCGTGTGTCAACCGGCCGTGCCGGCGCTGGCCGCAACGGCCGTGATGGCGCAACGGAACATGGAGAACAAGCCGTCGTCGCTGACGCTTATGGGCGGCCCGATCGATACGCGCCGGAACCCGACCGTGGTCAACAATCTGGCGATGCAGAAGCCTTTGTCCTGGTTCGAAGGGAACGTGATTTCACGCGTGCCATTCCCCAATGCCGGCTTTATGCGCAAGGTTTATCCCGGTTTTGTGCAGCTGACCGGGTTTATGACCATGAACCTGGAACGTCATACCTCAGCGCATATGAAGCTGTTCGACAACCTTGTGAAAGGTGACGCGGACTCGGTCCAGGCGCATCGTGAGTTCTATGAAGAATATCTTGCGGTCATGGATTTGCCCGCCGAGTTCTACCTGCAAACCGTCAAGACCGTTTTTCAGGACCATGCGTTGCCGAATGGTAAGATGACGCATCGCGGTGAGCTGATCGACCCGGCGGCCATCGAAGAGACGGCGCTGATGACGGTCGAGGGTGAGCGCGACGATATCTGCGGCCTGGGCCAGACAGAGGCGGCTCATGATCTATGCGTCAGCATACCGGTCGACGAGCGGTATCATTATGTGCAGCCGGGCGTGGGCCACTATGGCGTGTTTAACGGCACGCGCTGGCGTACGGAAATCCAACCTCGTATCCGCGAAATGATCCGGACAATCGAGTTCAAGCGCATGACAAACAGCTCTATGGCTCTTGGTTTGCCGTATCGCGCACTTGGGCCCGAACGCGAAGCGGAAATCGACTGGCGCGACACCGATGCCGAGAAGGGTACGGACAGAGAGCCAGCGCCGGCCGACAGCGTCGAACAGCTCGGCGATGAGCACCGAAAGCCGATGGCTAATGGCGCCAACGGGGCTCATCATCCCGGTGAGCCGGCAGAGTAAACCTGTTTGCTACAACCTCTGCGTCGACGTTTGATCCCTGCCATCGTCTTGACGCGTGGCATACTGGCGGCTTAGACAAGCGGTCTCGCAGTTTTGACGCGATATTCGTTTCACCCGCCACATGGTTAACGCATGCGCTCACGTGGACGCGCAGCGCTGTGGTTTTGGAGCAGTTGAATGACTAGGCAATGTGAACTCACCGGCAAGCTGCCGATGTCCGGGAACAACCGCAGCCATGCGGAGAACAAGTCTCGCCGCGTATTCCGCCCGAATCTCGTCAGTGTCACGCTATTAAGCGATGCGCTGGACCGTAAGGTTCGCTTGCGTATTTCCGCGCACGCGTTGAAATCGGTTGAGCATCGCGGCGGCCTCGATGCGTTTTTGGCGCGCGCGAAGGCCGATACGCTGTCTGTGCGGTGCCGCAAGCTGAAGCGCGAGATCGAGAAAGCGCGAGGCGCCAAGGCGGCCGAACAAGAGCAACCGGCGGCTTAAGCCGTTTCGTTTTGCTGTTTTGGGGCGGGGATTGGGAGTTCTATGCGGAGTTCCGTTCGATCTGCGCCCCAAATGAACGACGTCTTCGTTTCTTGCGCCTGGAACCCGGCGTCTTTGTATAGCGAAATCGCTGCGTCCAGATCGTCGAATGTCCAGAGTGTAACGCTCTGCAGTGCGCGGTCTCGCGCGTATTTAATCGCTGAAGCGAGCAACGTGCGCCCGAGACCCGTTCCGCGCGCCTGAGGTGTGACCAGGAACCAGCGCAGTTGGCCGGTTGTTTTGCTTGTCACGACCAATGCCAGGCAGCCGATCATGGCGCCGTTCCGCTCTGCAATCCAAATGCGGCCGGCGTTAGGGCCAGAAAGCACAAAGTCTGACAGGGGTTTGGCCACGTAGGGCTCGAACGTCAGATCAAGCCCATATTCCGTGGCGTAGATCACGCCGTGCAAATGCGTGATCATGCCAACGTCGCCGGGCTTCAGCTCACTGCGTATCGTGATGTCCGCG
Organism: Pseudomonadota bacterium; assembly: GCA_039186015.1. GTDB lineage: Bacteria > Pseudomonadota > Alphaproteobacteria > Rhizobiales > Hyphomicrobiaceae > JBCBWG01. Next base: position 46,768 of record JBCDAH010000008.1, on the reverse strand, counting down.
TGCTGATTTGCTTCCGGTTTCAAGCCCTGATCCTGACGTTGACACTGCGCCGGTCACGTTCGGCGATGTTCACAAAGACCGACGCCAACAGTCTACTGACGTTGTGCAAATTTGGCGAGATCAATAATCAGACGCTCGGTCATTGCGCCTTCAATTGCGGCGCGGCCACTGCGGGTTTGTTGAATAACGGCTTGCACACGCGCCAGTGCCGCGCTCAACGCCGTGCGGCTCCATTTGCGCGTTTGACGTGTCAAAGCATCCCGCAACTTGAAATGGACTGGCGGGCGCAGTCCGCGAAATACCTCGTCGAGACGCGCGCCGTCGTCCGCGCGCGCACGGATTCGGTGCAGGAGCAACATGTGGCGCTGAAGGGCAAGAAGTAGCGTTTGGTGCGGCTGACCGGCTGCAACAGCGCGCTCCAGGGCCTCGATTGCACTGGTTGGGTGGCCGTCAGCTACGGCCAGTACAACGCGGTCCACTGTCAGTTCCGAGACGTCGCCAACCGTGTCAAGAATAGCGGCTTCGGTAATGTCTCCGTCATCGCCAACGGAGAGTATGAGTTTCTCGACTTCGCTGCGAGAGAGCGCGCGATCCGCGCCCAGGCGAGAAACGAGCAGTTGCATCGCGTCGTCGCCGATACGTTTGCCCGATGCCGAAATCATGTCCGCGACCATGCGGGAGAGATCCTGGGCGCTATCCGCGTAGCACGGCACGGCGGCGGCCCATTTCGTCTTCTCGGCAATCTTACGCAGCGTGTCGGATGGTTTCAGGTTTCCGGCTTCAATGACGAGCGCAGCGGCCGGAGGACCGGTCTCGAACACGCTTTTCAGCATGCTCGCGTTGATCTTTCGTCCCACCGTTGTCCGCACAACCTTTGTGCCGCCGAACATGGGTATCGTTTGCAATTCGACAATCAGGCGATCCGGATCGCTATCGAGGTCGGCGTCTTCGATCCGAATGGTCTCGCCCGGCGGATCCTCCGCGTTTGCAAGACGTTCCGTTGTGTCACGTGCGGTTTCCGTGATCAGGCCGGCGTCGGTGCCGTAGACCAGTACGACACGCGCCTGACCGGGCAGTGACTTGAGGAACTTCTGACGATCCTGCGCCTTGATCGCAACCAAGTGTGCGTCTCTCGGTTATCGAAACTGCCTATCCATGACGGCCCTGGCCGTCATCCCAATCGCGCCGACGTCTCTCGGCAAAGAGGGCCGGGCTCAACACGTTTAGACCGCTAGACCTTAGACGCCAGGAACGCTTCCAGCCGGCTACGCAGATCCCGCGCGACCGTCGTTGCTGCGCGATCGGCTGCATCGCGTTCTGCCCGAACGTTGGCATAGCTTGAGTCAAACCGTTCAAAAGCGGCCCGGCCTGTACTCTGGCCAACCAGCACCTCGGAATTGTCTTTGGTGCTGACCAGGCGGAAGGATGCAGTCACGGTTACGGCCTTGCTCAGAGAGTCGCCGCTTGAAACGACAAGGCTGGACGTCGTTCTTTGACGGAGGGCGACCTCAAGACGGTAGGTTTTCTCGACCTTGTCAGCATCCGAGCCCCGTTGGAACAGGAGTTCGTTACGGATTTTCTGGCCGGTTCGACCCGGAATAGTCCCGATATCGACTTTCGCGAGTAACGGGCCGGTACCGCCAAAGTCGGACGAGGCGTACATCGGCCGGAAGCCGCCTGTACAACCCGCCAGCGAGATTACGACCGCTGCGAGCACGAGATAGCTCAAAGCCCGTTTGGACGCCTGTTCGATGGTGCTAAGCAACGACATTAACGATCCTTTGCGGGACCACGATAACGCGCCTGGGCGCTTTCCCATCCAACGCCCGCGCGACGACTTCAAGCTGCAAGGCAGCCTCACGTACATCATCCTCCGACGCCGAACGCGCTATCGTCAGCTCGTCTCGGCGCTTCCCATTGACCTGTACGGCAATGGTGATCGTATCGTCAACGAGCAGGGCCGGATCGGCCTCCGGCCAAGCCTGTTCCGCCAGCAGCGTGTGGTATCCAAGCCGCGCCCAGCACTCTTCACCAAGATGCGGCGTCATCGGCCCAATCATCTGAACGAGCATATCTGCGGCTTCCCGCTTTGCCCACATCATGCCGTCTCCACTCTGGCCGAGTGACGCCTGCATGGCGTTCGCGTGCTCGTAGAGCTGAGCTACGGCAACGTTGAAGCGCAGCGCTTCGATGTTCTGACTCACGCGATGCAGCGTCCTGTGCGTCGATCTGCGGAGGACCAGAGCTTCCGGGCAAAACGTGTCGGGAATATGTGACAGGTCGACGTTGTCGGTGGATGCCGCGATTTCAGCGATCAAGCGCCACACGCGTTGAATGAACCGGTTGGCCCCCTGCACGCCGGCTTCCGTCCATTGAACGTCTCGTTCCGGAGGGCTGTCAGACAGCATGAACCAGCGCGCGCAATCGGCTCCGAAGCTGCCGATGATGTCGTCGGGATCAACGACGTTCCTCTTCGACTTGGACATCTTGACGATGTCGCCGACCTCGACCGGCTCGCCAGTGGTGGCGAGTACAACCTGGCGCGCATCGCCTTCGCCGGAAAACCGCACTTCGCTCGGTTCAATCCAGATCGGTTGGTTCGAACTGTCCCGTGTACAGTAGGTCTCGTGCGTCACCATTCCTTGCGTGAACAATGCGGCAAACGGCTCTTGCATGCCCTGTGGCAGGTGGCCGGTCTCGATCATCGCACGCGCGAAGAAGCGCGAGTAGAGCAAGTGAAGGATCGCGTGCTCGATCCCGCCAATGTACTGGTCGACGGGCAGCCAGTAGCTTGCCGCGTCGAGATCGCTGGGTGTCTCGGCTTCCGGTGCCGTAAATCGCGCGAAATACCAGGATGAATCGACGAATGTGTCCATTGTGTCCGTTTCGCGCTGTGCCGGCGCGCCGCAGGCCGGGCAGGGCACATGTTTCCACGTCGGATGGCGGTCGAGCGGATTGCCAGGAACATCAAACGTGACGTCCTCCGGCAAACGGACGGGCAATTGGTCGTCCGGCACGGGCACGACACCACACGCATCGCAATGGACGACTGGGATCGGACATCCCCAGTATCTCTGTCGCGAAACGCCCCAGTCGCGCAGACGGAAGTTGACGCGCCGCTCACCCACGGGCTGACCGGAGATTTTGGTCGCCGACAGCTTGTCCGCCACGGCCTCGAAGGCGTCTTTGGTCGGCATGCCGTTCAGGAAGCGCGAGTTTATCATTACGCCATCGTCGACGTATGCCTTGTCTTCGATGGTGAAGCTGGCCGGGTCGGCGTCTGCCGGTGCGACGACCGGAACAACTGGCAAGTCGTACTTGCGCGCAAACTCGAGGTCACGTTGATCGCCGGACGGGCAGCCGAATATCGCGCCCGTGCCGTAGTCCATGAGGACGAAATTCGCGACGTAAACCGGGACTTTCCAATTGGCGTCAAACGGGTGTTGCGCAACAACTTCCGTTCTGAACCCCAGTTTTTCAGCAGACTCGAGATCGGCCAGAGACGTGCCTGCGCGACGGCAAGCGTCGCAGAACGCCGCAAGCTCCGGGTTGGACTCTGCCAACGCCAAAGCCAGCGGGTGATCGGCGGCAATGGCCATAAACGAGGCGCCGAAAAGCGTATCCGGCCGCGTCGTGTAAACGTCGAGACTGTCGTGGTCCTTTGGGGTGGCGCCGTCGAGTTGCCAGCGAACCAGCAGTCCCTCGGACCGGCCAATCCAGTTGGCCTGCATCAGCCGAACTTTCTCCGGCCAGTCCGTCAGCGTTTCCAACGCTGCGCGCAATTCGTCAGCATACTTTGTGATGCGGAACGCCCATTGTTCCAGTTCGCGCTGCTCGACAAGTGCGCCGGACCGCCAACCTCGGCCGTCAATGACTTGTTCGTTGGCCAAAACTGTCTGGTCGACCGGATCCCAATTCACTTTGGCCCGTCGCCGATATGCGAGCCCCTTCGCGTACATATCGAGAAACAGTTTTTGCTGATGTTGATAGTATTCGGGGCTGCAGGTCGCGAACTCTCTGGTCCAGTCCAGTGAGAGCCCCATCGCCTTCAGCTGTTTGCGCATGGCGTCGATGTTGGCGTAAGTCCACTCACCGGGGTGAACATTGCGTTCCATCGCGGCGTTTTCCGCCGGCATGCCGAAGGCGTCCCATCCCATCGGATGCAGCACGTTGAAGCCTTTTGCCCGCTTGTAACGCGCAAGTACGTCGCCCATGGAGTAGTTGCGGACGTGGCCCATGTGGATGCGGCCTGAGGGATAGGGAAACATTTCAAGGACGTAGCACTTCGGCTGCGTCGTATCGTTTGACGTTCGAAACGTTTCGCGCTCATCCCAAATGCGCTGCCAATGCTGCTCGCGCTCGGGGGCGTTATAGCGTTCGCTGGACATGTGTGTCTCCGGCGCGTGTGCCAAGCAGGCGATCATGATGCGACATACGGGCCGCACCGGATTGATGCCGTTTGGTCTGACGTGACTATCGGCGGCGTAGTGAGCGCGAATGGCGCGAGCGGTCAAGGCGCATTGCTACTCAGCCCGCAGTGGAAGGTGTGAATATGGATCAGGTCGAGATGGCGCGCGAGGCGCTTGAGCGGGTTGAGGCGCAGATCGTGCAGGCCGCACGCGAGGTCGGGCGCAATCCGGACGACATTACGCTCATCGCCGTGTCCAAGACGTTTGATGCGGATCGCATTCGGCCGGTACTACAGGCGGGTCATCGCCATTTCGGTGAGAACCGCGTGCAAGAGGCAGCCGGCAAATGGCCGGAGCTGCGCGGCGAATTTCCCGACCTGACGCTTCATTTGATCGGCCCGCTGCAATCGAACAAGGCAGCCGATGCGGTTGGTTTGTTTGACGCCATACACTCCATTGACCGGCCCAAGATTGCGCGCGCAATCGCGTCTGAAACGGTGGCGCAAAGCCGTAAGCTGCAGCTCTTCATCCAGATCAACACAGGTGAGGAACCGCAAAAGGCCGGTGTAATCCCGAAAGATGCTCCTGCGTTCATCGCGCTATGCCGCGATGAGTTGGGCCTGGAGATTTCCGGGTTGATGTGCATTCCCCCTGTTGATGACGCTGCCGCTGTTCACTTCGCGTTTCTTGCCAAACTGGCGGAGGAAAACGGGGTTCGTGGACTATCGATGGGTATGAGCGCGGATTACGACGTCGCCGTACAATTCGGCGCGACCCACGTCCGCGTCGGATCCGCCATCTTTGGTGCGCGCGGGTGAGGCACGAGTTCGGACGTCAGGCTGCCGTGTAGGCGACCATAGACCCTGCTGCGATGACGCACGTCCAGAACGCCAGAGATCCAATTGCGACGATTCGGGCTCGCAGCGTCGGTTTGCCGTCGTTGGCATAGAACCGAACAATGCGTTGATTGACCTCCAGGTTGACCCCCAACGCCAAAACCAAGAGCACCTTGAGTTGAAAGGCTGGATTGTCTGCGTAATCCTGTGCATTCGGCAGAAACATGAGCGTGCCGCTAACGACGTTTATTGCTAATCCAAGCCAGACCCACGGAAAAACATGGTCGCCAAGCGCCTCAAGCGGTATCGCTCGCCCGAAGTTCAAGGCGCGCAAGCCATAGGCGAACAAGCAGCCATAGAGCAGGCCGATTGACATAATGTGCAGTGTCTTGAGGGCCGGGTAGGCCCACGGCGTTTCAGAAATGTAGGCGGCGATTGCGCTCTGCGCGGCTGTATCCCACAGCTGTGGCGCCGGGCCAGCCAACAGCGCCGCGGCTACAAACAGAAAGATCAGCAGTCGAAGCAGGACTGTTCGCTGACGTTGTTGATGCTTCAATGCATCGTGAAGGTCGCACTCGGCGTTGCGCTATGGCCGCTCCGACACACTTAATTACCGCTGATTTCGACGTAGGCTCAATGAATTGGTAACTTTCGTCAGAAGTGATTCGCGTCGGGCGTGCCGCGTTGCCAGCACCTGGAGCCGACAATGGCGAATGCCGCCACGATTGACACAGTGCGCGACATCGACAGCGCAGCCGATACCGCCCGTGACAATTCGAGGGCCGACGTCCTCGAGCGCCAGAACGCAGACGATGCGCTGAAGCGTCCGCCGCGCTCCAAACGCCGTGAACGCAAGACGGCGCGTCAGTCGACATCAACGGACGCCTGGCACCACTTTGTCGTCGACGTCTGGCTGACGGATTTCAACTCGATGGAGTTCGGGATCTTCAAGCGCTCCCGCAACCGCGCGAAGTCTCGGCAATTCACGAAGGACATGGACGTTTTTGCCGAGGTGATCGAGGACGGCAAACGCACCGGCGTGCTGGGTTGGCGCAAGGATCTCTGGGAACAGAACGACAAAACGAGACGTCGCCTCGTCTTCAAGCTGTTTACGGACAATCTGAACTGGCGCGCGACGATGGATTTGATGCTCGCCCGCTCAGTCCAGCAGACGATCGGCGCGCGTGGGCTGCCGGTGGCCACGTATTCCGTCAACTGTGCCGGTGAGGACCAGGTCGTTTACATCGAACGCTCGGCCAACAAATGGCCGTTGCTGCCCGAAACCTGGTCGTTTTTCCTGATGAGCAACGGCAAGCTCCAGTTCTTCCGGATCCGGCAGAAATTCATTCGCTGGGGCGATGACTACCTCATCTACGACGGTCGCGGTCAGATGATCGGTATGTTGGACGGTGCCGCTTTGTCCATTGCCGGGAAATGGCGCTGTCGGGTGAAGCAGGACTACGCGTCTCCGCATCTCCTGAACACGCTGAAGCTGTTTGCCGGCATGTTGGTGTTTAACGATCGCGGCCGCAGCCATGTGCGCCGGTGTGCCAAGGCCGTTGGTGCGGGAGAATACGAGCCCAAACTCGAGAAGCAGGAAGTCGATCTCTACATGAATCCGCGTCGGGTGCGGTAGCATCGGTGCTTATCCTGCTGCGTCTGTTTTAAATCGAGATGACGTCGCCTGAGGTTCGGACTGACTCGGCCGCTCGCTGTTATCGGCGAGACGGTTCCGCCCCCGGGTGGGATTGCTTTAGGTGTCAACAGCACCTGAGGCCGATCACGCGCGCGTGATCGGCGGTCGTATCACCTCGGCTTGTCCCCATATCCGGACTCTCATGATCGCAGTTAAGAGGGACGCAGTATGCGGCCAGTTCAGCGAATACTTCTGGGTTTTGTTCTGTCGGCGGCATCCGTCAGTGGCGCTACGTCATCATCGGTGGCTGACATAACGAAGGCACCACGTCCTGATGTTGCCAGCAAGATCAAGGTCGAGACGGTTGCCCGAAAGCTTGCAAACCCATGGGGCATGGCCTTTCTGCCGAGTGGCGACATGCTGGTAACCGAGCGGCCGGGCCGGCTGAGAGTTGTTTCAAAGGATGGAAAACTCTCGGGTCCAGTTGCTGGCCTGCCAGAGATTGCTGCCGTGAGTCAGGGCGGCTTGCTCGATGTCGAACTCGGGCCGGATTTTGCGACATCGGGGCTGATCTATCTCTCGTTTTCGAGCCGCTACGACGGTGGGATGGGAACGACCGTTGCGCGGGGCAAACTCACACAGTCCGGCAACAAATGGCAGTTGGACGACGCCGAGATCATCTTCCGCCAAACGCCAGCTGTCGGTACGGGACGGCACTTTGGATCGCGCCTGGTGTTTGCCAACGACGGCAAACTGTATGTCACCCTCGGTGATCGTGGGCGGCGCGACCGCTCGCAGGACATGGACCGGCACTGGGCCAAGGTCGTCCGGATCAATCCCGATGGTGGCGTGCCCGATGACAATCCGTTTGTCGGTCAATCCGGTGTGCTGCCGGAAATCTTCAGCGTTGGCCATCGTAATGCGCAAGGTGCCGCGCTTCACCCTGAGACGGGCGAGCTTTGGACGGTCGAACATGGGGCCGCAGGCGGCGACGAAATCAATCGCGTACTGGCCGGCAAGAACTACGGATGGGCCGTTATTTCTTACGGCCGGCACTATTCCGGCGGAAAGATCGGTGTTGGCGCCCGCAAGTCCGGACTGGAGCAGCCCGTCTACTACTGGGACCCCTCAATCGCGCCGTCGGGCATGATCTTTTATACAGGCGACCTGTTTCCGGGCTGGAAGGGCGACATCCTGGTCGGGGCGCTGCGGGCGCGGATGCTTGTCCGCCTGGACGTTGAGAACGGTCAGATCGTTCGGGAAGAGCAGCTGTTGCGCAATGTCGGCCGGCGCATTCGTGCCGTCGAGCAGGGGCCTGATGGTGCGATCTACGTCCTGACAGATCATTCCGACGGTGCAGTTCTACGGCTGACACTGCAGTAACATGGATTGCGGGCGCTGCGTGTTGTCAGCGCCCGCTGTTCGCACCGATCCTTCATTGATCAAGCATTTTGAAATCAGCACCGCGAGTCCCGCTCGGCTTCAAGCTGCGTCGAAACTGTAGCCGCTAAGCGAATGGCGCGCTTCAGCTTGTCCGTTGGCCGGTCGAGTTTGGTTTCGTCTGCGACAGCTGTGTTCAGCTCCGACTGTGCGCGATCTGCTTCTTTGATGCCGATGTCAAGCTGTTGGCACTTCAGCTCTGTGCGCGCACGCGAAAACGCGATCAAGCGCGCGCCGCTCGCGTGGTCTCGGAATGTCGGACTGATCGCGATCCAGCCGCGGTATGTCGCGCGCTCCAAAATGTCGAGTTGGCGTCGGCAGGCACGATCGTCCGTGGCGCAGGCAATCGTAACCGGCGGCTCTGCTGCCGCGTCGTTCGAAGACGATGATCCAGGCTTCTTCCAGGACAGCGGTTGCGGCGGTTCCGTAGATTTGGCCGGGGCCGCACTCGCGGTTCTATCCGGTTTTGCGTCGTTGGACGGCTCCGGTACCGCGTTGTCGGATGCGCTCGGCGAATACGCGGAGGAGGGTTCCTTGCGGCGGTTGCGATGTGAGCGCGGTGTCGACTTAGGGGCGCTGGCCACTTTCCGCCGATGCGATGCTGCCTTTCGCGATTTCGTACGGCGAGCCTTCGCTGGCGCTGAACTGCTGTAGTAATAGCCACGATCGTGCTCTGGCAGGTGGTTCCACACCACGTCGTGGAAGTCTTCCGCAATCATGTGGGCATAGCCGCAGCCGGCTAATACTGGAGTCACGAAGAGTGCGAAAAGCAACTTAAACGAACACCTTCTGCGCGCAGGCGCGCATTCGGATGCAAACATTCACTCAACCCCCCGGGTACTAACTCACTCGAACCCGGGTTCACTGCAGCCCTTCGATTGCGGGTAAACCATGTCGAAACCCGGCGAAGTGACGGAAATCGATGGGCAATTCTGCGACCATGCTTAACGTTATTTTGTAACGTTGAGCACAATCAGGACAATGGATGCGGTGAACAGGGACAGGCCCGTCCCAAGAGCCACAGAGGCCGAAGCAGAGTTAACAGCCCGGCCCTGCTGTTGCGCAAAAAGATAAGCATTTGCACCAGTTGGCATGGCAGCAAACAGAATGATGACGCCGGCCACTGGGGCTGGCAGCGCGAAAACCTGGTCGGCAAGGACCCAGGCGATCGCGGGCATAGCCGCAAGTTTGAGGACCAGGATTGAGAATAATGTCGGTGCCTGTCCGGCAATTTGAAACCCGACCAGTGACAGTCCAAGCGAAACGAGCGCGCAGGGCACGGCGGCTCTACCCAGCATTTCCAATGTCTGGTCGGCGAGCGGATGCAGGCCCAGCCCGGTCAGTCGCCAAAGCGTACCGGCAATAATTGCCACAATGAGCGGATTCCTGACGAGATCGTTGAGAACACCAACGAGGATCTTCGTGAGAGATTCGCCACGGTGTGCGCCCGTCAACGCGAGATGCAGTGAAGCGACGGCGAACAGTGTCGGGCTGTGGGCCGAGAGGATCAGGGCGATCGGCCCGGCTGCGTCGGGACCGAGGCTCGTCAAGGCAAGTGGAAGTCCGACCATGACGACGTTCCCGTAGCTTGCGCTCATGGCGATCGGGGCGCTGTCGGCGATCGGGCGGCGCAAAACAGGAATTGTGAGTGCGGTCGCAATCATCCACGTTGCGAACGCACTTCCGAAGAAGCAGAGCCAAATCGCGGCCGGTGCCACATCGGGCAGCTCTGCCGTCGCCATGGTCCGGAACAGCATCGCCGGGATGGCAAGCGTGAAGGTGAACGCCGCAAGCCCCTTGCTCGTCTGTGCATCAATCAGCCGGGCGCGCCCCACACCGAACCCAAGCCCGATCAACGCGAAGATCGGCAGGACGGTGAGCAGGACCTCATTCATACGACGCTCTGCAGCCAGTACAGCAGCGCAGACACGCTGAACACGGCAATCGCCGTTGTCACGGCTATGGCGGTTGAGACGGAGCCGACGGCCTTATCGTAGCGGGCCGCAAACAGATAGGCGTTTGCGCCAACCGGCATGGCCGCAAACAGCGTCGCGATTGCCGTCCAAAGCGGCCGTACATCAAACACATAAACGCACATGACGAACGTCAGTGCCGGGAATGCCACGAGTTTGAGAACGCAAATGACCGTTAGCGTCGGGCCTTGTCCGGCCATCTTGTAGGTCGCGAGCGACATCCCAAGTGCGAACAAGGCTGCCGGCACGGCGCTCGAGGCGATCAACGCTACGGTTTTATCGACCAGTGTCGGAAGCTCCAGTCCCGCGATCCGGCCGACGGAGCCCAACACGAGCGCCATGACAATCGGGTTCTTGAGCAGATCAAGCAGAATGCCCCGGATGGCCGCGATCGGTGAGCCTCGTGATTCGGCCTGTGCCGACGCGATATGGAGGGTCGCCGCAATCCAAAGAAGCGGCGAATCGAGGCTGACAAGTAATGCGGCAGGTGCAGCTGCTTCAGGGCCGAATGCCGAAAGGGCGAGCGGAATGCCGAGCATGACGGAGTTGGAAAACGTGGAGCCCATGGACAGGGACGCGGCATCCGCGGCCGGGCGTTTCAGCACAAACAAGGTGAGCAGCGTCGCAAGGATCCAAATGACCACTGCTGCCGAAAAGTAAGCAAGAACAAGGTTGAGTGGAGAACTCGGCCATTCTCCAATGCCGAGCACGGCGCGAAACAGCAGTGCCGGCATGGCAACCTTGAAGGCAAACTCGGCCAGGCCCTTACCGGCCAACTCCGAGACATAGCCGGCTTTCACCAATGCCCAGCCAAGCAGGATCAGCCCGAATACGGGCACGACAATGGTTATGATCTGGAGCATGGAATCTGAAGCATGGAAGCGCCACTGTGGGAGGCGTGGTCAGGAAGGTAGTGGTGTGTCTATTGGCGGTTTAACGGCGCTAGATCAATTCCGGCTGTCGCGCAACCGCGCTGGCGGCATAGCTCTGTCGCAGGATCTGTTGATCCTGATACGATGCGGATCTCAGGTGGCAAAGCAAGCCTGTAAGCTAAAGCGTGTCGCATCTTATGCGCCTTGCTTTCGCTCACGGGCTATTCTGGCCTTCGGCCAGGCTCTGCGCGGTCGCGGCGCAACGCGCCGGGCCGCGGTCGCGGCCTGGGGTGCCAGACGGCTGGCTCGCGCGTGTTGTTGATCGCTCACGGCCTAAGATCGCCCTCGCAGGATAGCCCGCGCTCAAGTAGCGAGCGCTTGTCGCGAGCGGTAGAGCACGCAAAGACTCGCTCGAGCCGCGAGCCTGCGAGCAGCGCAGTTTGAAGACGTGAATCTGACTTCGCGCGACAAGCCTTATCCCTGCGGACCATTAAACGTGCGCGGTGCCGGCTCGATGACGCGTGAACCGTTTGCGTCCACTTCGATAATCGCCAGCCCGCGATCCAGGAGGCCGTCAGGGCGTAGTCGCAAAACGCCGTCTGTGCCGGCAAAACCGGCAGCTTGCGTCAAACGGTCGGCTGTAAACTTGCGACCTGATCCCGCCGAGCTGGAGAGCGTGACAGCAATGCTGACCGCGTCATACGCCAGAGATGCAATGCGTGGTGCGGCAGCCCCATATGTCTGAGAGTACTTTGCTGAAAAACTGTTCCACCCGCGCGGGTCCGGCGCCGGAAACCAGCCGCCAACAAACGAGCTTTGCCTGGATAACGTCGGAAAGTCCCAGCTACCGGTGCCCAACAGCTTGATACGGGTGGTATCCACCTTCGTGTATTTGATAATCGGGCCCAGTGTCGGGAGCGTCTCCGGCCCGCCCGGGATAAAGATCGCATCGATTGGTTCGCCGACCGTATCCGCTTCAACGGCACTTTCGAACAGACGCTGCGACTTCTCGAGCATGCCGTTGGCGCCAGGCGGATAGGTCTCAATCGCCACAACGCTGCCGCCGACCTGCTGGACGCTAGCCTTGAACAGCGCGGCAAGTTGATTGCCTCTTGCATCTTCAGGGATCAGGGCTGCGAACCGGCGTCGCCCTTGGCTTGCCGCATATTGTATGATGCGCGTGACATCCTGATGGGCTTGGAAACTCAGCAAGTAAACGCCATTGCCAGCAACGCTGGCATCGTTGGAGAAGGCGAGGACGGGCAATCCAGCCGCTGCAGCCACTGGCTTCACGGCTTTGACAGACCGCGCGAAGAGCGGGCCAATGATGATGTCCGCACCTGCCGCAACAGCGGCCTCGGCCGCTTTGCGCGCGCCATCAGGTGTCCCGGCGGTATCTTTCACCAGCAGCTTGATATTTGGCGCGTTTCTGTCGAACAACGCCATTTCCGCGGCCTGCTTCAGCCCTTTCGCAATCTCAGCGGTCTGCCCGCTGGCCGACGTCGGCAGTAGCAGCGCGACCTTTACGCTTTGTCGGTTGCCGCTCGATAATCCGGCCGGTTGGGCCGAGGTTGACTTGGTAATGTCCGTTGGGGAACCAGCGGGTTGACTTAATGCACCGTTGCTGAAGCTGCCGCCAGGTGAGGTGCTGCAGCCACCAAGCGCCAGCAGTGAGGTCACCCCGGCAAGCAGGCCTGCCGCCGCCATCGACCGCAGTGTACCGAGCGGTTGCGCCAAGATCCGCTTGCTGCGGGTTCCGGTGAGTGGATCCGCACGGTCATGAGAATCCGCACGGTGTGGACCAGTGAGATGTTTGGTGGTCGTGGCTCTCACAATTGTCCTCTTGGGCGTTAAGTTCGGTGCTTCCAGTCAACGTTTTGGCTGGACCATCGGTCCGCTGGACAGGCATAAGCCACGATCGCGGAGACAATAGGTCAAGACTGATTTCATCGTTGACCTCAAGGTTACCCGTCCGACGACGCAATTGTCTTTGTACCACGTTGCCATGAGTCGCTGGCGTTGTCGCCCCAGGCAACCTAGCTTGGCCATGACATGACAAATGAACCTGGACACAAGCTGGACCGGCCGGGACATTCGGCGCGAAAGGGCGATGTATCGTCGCAATCGATCGAAGCCGCCCTATCGCGCCTCCTCGGCCAGGCCACCTCGCAAAGCCTGAACGCGGGCCTTTACCTTGTTGCAACGCCAATCGGCAATCTCGCCGATATCACCGTGCGTGCCGTTGCAATTATCGCACGCGCAGATCGTGTTTTTTGTGAAGACACCCGCGTAACGCGGCGCCTTCTGGACGCGTGTGGCGTTTTACGCACGCTCGAGACGTATCATGAGCACAATGCGTCCGAGGTTCGTCCACGAATTTTGGCAGCATTGGCCGACAAGCAGGTTGTCGCCCTGGTCAGCGATGCCGGCACGCCGCTAATTTCAGATCCCGGTTACAAGCTCGTGGCTGAGGCGGCCGCGGCGGGGCATCTTGTTTCGGCAGTGCCCGGCGCATCTGCATTGACGGCGGCCTTGTCGGTTGCCGGATTGCCAACGGATAGTGTGACGTTTCTCGGCTTTCTTCCGGCAAAATCGGGCGCGCGAGCGGCCCGCCTCGAACCGTTTGCGACCGTTCATACAACTCTTGTTGTCTACGAAGCGCCGCACCGACTGGCGGCGACGCTCGGTGGACTGCATCACGTGCTCGGCAGCCGTGACGCCGTTGTGGCGCGTGAACTCACCAAGTTGCACGAGGATGTCCGGCGCGGCGCGTTGGATGCGTTGGCACAGTGGGCTGAAGGTGCAACAATTAAAGGTGAAGTGGCGATCGTGATCGGGCCACCGCATGGCCCTGTCGTCGTCAGCGACGATGAGATTGCGGCCTACCTGGGTACGCTCATGGCTGAGCATCGCCTCGCCGAGGCGGCAAGGTTGGCGGCCGACCACTTCAAAGTTCCGCGGCAGCGGGCCTACCAGCTCGGGTTGAAGCTGAAGGGGCAAACCCATGGTTAATCGCACCGGTTCCAGATGGCGACGCTACGTTCCGGCTGTTGGGACCTGGTTCGACGGCGATAGTCGAGAGGGCGGCCCAGAGCGCCACCCGGAGCGAAGTCGTCGCAAGCGTGCTGAGCGCGCCGGGCGGCTCGCGGAAACGCTGGCCGTGATTGTTCTGGTTTTGAAGGGCTATCGTATTCTCGGGCGACGTTTCCGTTGCATGGCCGGCGAGATTGACGTGGTGGCCGTGCGCGGCCGGCGGCTGGCCTTTGTTGAAGTCAAACGGCGAAGCCGCCGGGACGGTGCCGACATGATCGTCACCTCGCGGCAGGCCGGTCGGATCGCGGCCGCAGCTCGCTACTGGGTGCAGCGCCACCCGCGATACCGCAGCCACGCCATGGGGCTTGATCGGTGCGACGTCACCCGGAACTGGTGCATTCACCATCAGCCGGATGCATTGCAACCTTTAGCCTAGCAGTTTACGGGCCATGACCACATGACATCGTCGGCAGAATTGGCCGTCCAATCGCCGGGCGCATAGCGGCCCGCACGTTTTGAAGGGGTGAGCCCATGGCACTCAACGTTGCAGTTCAGATGGATCCCATTGGGGCAATCGAGATCGAGGGGGACTCGACGTTCGCAATTCTGCTCGAGGCCCAGCACCGCGGCCACCACGTCTTCTATTATCTACCAGAGGATCTGGCGCTCGACGGTGGACGGCTAATGGCACGCGGCCATGATCTCAAAGTCGATGATGTGGAAGGTGCGCACTACGAATTGGGGCCGAAGCGTCGCCTGAACTTGGCGGACTTGGACGTTGTCCTTCTCCGCCAGGATCCCCCGTTCGACATGTCGTACATCACAACGACCCATCTCCTGGAGCACATTCATCCGGAAACGCTGGTCGTGAACAATCCGCATCATGTTCGCAACTCACCGGAGAAGATCTTCGTTCTCGACTTCGCGGACTTGATGCCGCCGACCCTCATAACCCGCAGTATCGACGATGTGCGCGCCTTTCGGCGCCAATACCGGGATATCATTATCAAGCCTCTCTATGGGAACGGCGGTGCGGGCGTGTTCCTGATTCGGCACGAAGACGCCAACTTCAACGCGCTTGTCGAAACGTTTCAGACGCTCTCTCGCGAACCGTTCATGGTTCAGGAGTATCGGCCGGAAGTTCGCGGAGGTGATAAGCGGATCATCCTCATTGACGGAGACGTCGCGGGCGCGATTAATCGCGTTCCGGCTGAGGATGATGCACGTTCGAACATGCACGCCGGCGGTCAGGCAGAGCCGATTGAACTCAGCGATCGCGATCAGGAAATCTGCGAACGACTTGGCCCTGAACTCAAGAAGCGCGGCTTGCTGTTCACCGGCATTGATGTGATCGGACCGTATCTCACCGAAATCAACGTCACGTCCCCGACCGGTATTCGCCAGGTCTCCCGCTTCGGCGGAGCCAATATTTCCGGCCTGATATGGGATGCGATCGAACGCCATTGTGCATCGAAATCTTAAGACACCTATGTTCTCTTAATGTTCTTGACTGTTGTCGGACTTTCCGTAAGCTGCGTTTTTGCTTGTGGGGAGTCTGAACATGTACGCGCGGGTGACAACGTTGGCGTTTGTCGGGATCGACGCCCGCCCGGTCGAGGTTGAGGTTCGCATCACGCCGGGCCAGCACGCATTCTCGATCGTTGGCTTGCCAGACAAAGCGGTCGCAGAGAGCCGCGAGCGTGTGCGCAATGCCCTGCACGCCGTTGGCCTCGGGCTTCCGTTCACGCGGATCACGGTGAACTTGGCACCGGCGGACCTGCCGAAGGAAGGCAGTCATTTCGATCTGCCGATCGCGTTGGCGCTCATGGTCGCAATCGAGGCGATCGCGCCGGACGCGGTCGCTGGATAGGTGGCGATCGGCGAGTTGGCACTCGACGGTCAAATCCGAGCGGTGCCAGGCGTGTTGCCGGCCGCAGTTGGTGCCACCGCACTTGGAAAGGGCCTCATCTGCCCAAAAGACTGCGGTCCGGAAGCGGCGTGGGCCGGCGAAGACCTTATGATCGTTGCCGCGCCGCATTTGTTGTCATTGGTCAATCACTTCAAGGGCGCGCAGGTCTTGCGCAGGCCTGAGGCAAATCCGAAGGCTTCAGTCGAGGGCCTTCCCGACTTGTGCGAGGTGAAAGGGCAGGAAGCGGCCAAACGCGCGCTAGAGGTGGCGGCGGCAGGCGGTCACAATCTGCTTATGATCGGGCCGCCAGGCTCAGGCAAATCCATGCTGGCGCAGCGGTTGCCGTCAATTCTGCCGCCAATGACGCCGGAAGAAATGCTGAGTGTTTCCATGGTGCATTCCATGGCCGGGGAGTTGTCGAACGGTCAGCTCTGCGCGGCGCGACCGTTCCGGTCTCCGCACCATTCCGCGAGCATGGCAGCCCTGGTTGGCGGTGGATCTCGACCGCGTCCGGGTGAGGTGTCTCTCGCGCATCACGGCGTTTTGTTCCTGGACGAGTTGCCGGAGTTTGTTCCGCAGGTTCTGGACTCATTGCGTCAACCACTCGAAACGGGGGAAACAGTGATCGCGCGGGCCAATCACCGCATTACCTATCCGTCTGCGATCCAATTGGTTGCGGCAATGAACCCCTGTCGCTGCGGCGGTGGGCCGGGCAGCACATGCCGTCGCGGGCCCAAATGTGCAGCGGACTATCAGGGGCGCATTTCCGGGCCATTGCGGGATCGCATGGATATGGAGATTGAAGTTGGTGCGATTTCCGCTGCGGAATTGAGTTTGCCGGCGCCGGCGGAAACAAGCGCGGACGTTGCGCAGCGCGTTTCTGCAGCGCGTGCTCGGCAGAGCGAGCGATACGTTATGCTTGGGCTGGCGGACGGAACAACAAACGCGCGGGTGTCAGCAGCCGTGCTGGAACAGGGGACGCAGCTTGATGGCGACGGCCAGGCGTTGATTCGGCTTGCCGCCGAGCGTATGCGACTGTCGGCTCGCGGTTACCACCGGGTATTACGCGTGGCCCGGACATTGGCTGATCTCGATGACGTTGATGAGGTGCGCAGTTACCATCTGGCCGAGGCCCTGAGTTACCGTGGCGAAGCGCGATCCATTATGGCGGATGATGCCGCTTGACACGCGCCGTCGAGTCGTTGGAGCCGATAGGGTCTTGCCGGTCAGCGTGTGGCGTGCGGGCGCTTCGTCCCCGTACCAACCCTGTTCGGATCACCGGCGTCGCGCCGTCGGTATGCTCACGGATGTTGACGGCGACATGAGGCAGTTTGGGAGGTTGGTGTGCCGTTTTTTGAGCACCCGGAATTCGACTGGCATGATCAGGTCGTGTTCTG
The DNA here is from genome assembly GCA_039186015.1 of Pseudomonadota bacterium. Lineage (GTDB taxonomy): Bacteria > Pseudomonadota > Alphaproteobacteria > Rhizobiales > Hyphomicrobiaceae > JBCBWG01. The sequence goes on along the minus strand of JBCDAH010000008.1, from coordinate 29,263 downwards.
TTCGGACGCAGCAACCGGCCTGAAGGCGATCGTCGGAGTCCACGATACGCGGCTTGGCCCGGCTGCCGGCGGATGTCGCATGTACCCTTATGCCTCGTTCGAAGAGGCCCTCACCGACGTGCTGCGGTTGTCACGTGGCATGACCTACAAGAACGCGCTTGCCGGTCTGCCGCTCGGCGGCGGCAAGTGTGTGATCATTGCGGATCCGGCAGCGCCTGGGAAAGCCGCAAAGCTGCGTGCGTTAGGGCGACATATCCAATCTCTCGGTGGTCGCTACTGGACAGCGGTCGATGTCGGTATCGGAGCCCAAGACGCCGACACCATCGCCGAGACGGCGGACTTTGTGTTTGCGCGCGCATCGCAACGCCCGCCTGACGGCCTGGCGACGTCCGACTATACGGCGCTGGGTGCGTTTTCCGGGCTGCGCGCCTGCGTGAAGCATGTGTTGGGTCGCGCGACACTCGATGGTGTGCGTGTTGCCGTCCAAGGCGTTGGCGCAACCGGGCGCGAGCTCTGTCGATTGTTGCACGCGGCAGGTGCGACGCTCTGGATTTCGGACGTGAATGCTGATGCTGTCCGAGCGGTCGTGGGTGAGACGGGCGCGACATCCGTCCCGATCAATGAAATCCATGCGCAGGAAGTTGACGTGTTTGCACCCTGTGCTTTGGGGGCCGTGATCAACGATGATACGGTTTCCGTCCTGCGTGCGCGGATCGTGTGCGGCATTGCCAACAATCAGCTGGCAGAACCGCGGCATGGTCAGGCGCTGGCTGACCGGGGCATTGCCTACGCACCTGACTATGTCGTGAACGCCGGCGGCGTGATTTCGTCCGCGCGCGTCATTTTCGCATCGATGGATCACGCAGCTGCCGAAGCGCAGACGCTGGCGATCTACGACACGGTGCTGGAGATTCTTGAACGCGCCGCAATGGACGGCCGCACGACTAAAGCTATCGCCGATCAAATCGCAGAGGAACGATTGGGCAAGGCTTGAACGCGCGCTAATGCCATAGCCATCGCGTCGGCCATCCAGCACAGTGCGCCAGAGTCGTGCCGCCTATGGCGGACAATGTCACGCTGTCTTCGGGGACCACCCTGTCATTGGGGGGCCACCTTGTTGTTTGGTCCCGACCCTGTCTTCGGGCCTAATCCGTCGTTGGTCGGCGAACGCGGCGCATGATTGCCCATGCAATAATGTAGCTAATGGGTAGAGCAATCAGGAATCCCGCGGCCGCGACATAGCCAAACAACTCTTTAACCTCGAAAGGCGATGCCGGATCTGTCAACGGCAAGATCATCAGTCCTGCGATCATCGGGCCGACCATTACGAAGACCAATAGTGCCACCAGAAAGCGCATGGGATCCTCCGTCTTTCAGCTGCGCCGAAGCGCCGCTCCGCGCACTGCCAATCATCAGCTGGTCCGGTCGCCCGGACTGAGCAAAGGACTTGCGCGGGCCTGTGTGAAGTCTAGAGCTCACCAAGATGTGCACATTGATGCGCGTCAAACATGCACCGACTTTGGGGCGTTGCTTCACTCTTGTGATTTGCTTCTATGTGTTACGGGGCAATACATGCGTTGCCGAAGCTGCTCTGGATCAAGGATATTGAATGACACGTCCATCTTCGCCGCTGATTGCGCAGGAACCCGTTCTGGTCTTCGGAGGCTCATACAGCAATCTCCAGGCGACTGAAGCCGTGTTGACGGCCGCGCGCGAACGCCAGATCCCCTTCGACCACGTGATTTGCACCGGTGACCTGGCCGCCTACTGCGCCAATCCGCAGGAAACGATCGAGCGTGTTCGGCGCAGCGGCATTCATGTCGTTATGGGCAACTGCGATGAGCAACTCGCGGACGGCGCCGGCGATTGTGGATGCGGATTTCCGGCTGACAGCGCTTGCGACCGGTTGTCCGCGGCCTGGTTTCAATACTGCGACGCGCGCGTTTCTGCCGATCAACGTGGTTGGCTTGCGCAGTTGCCTCGCTCGATTGAGCTGCAGATTGGAGGAACTCGCCTCGCTGTGATTCACGGCAGTGTTTCGGCAATCAATCACTTCATCTTCGCAACGACGGACGCTGGCGCGAAAGCACACGAGTTGGACCTTGCCGGTTGCAACGGGGTCATCGGCGGCCATTGCGGGTTGCCGTTTACTGAGATTGTCGCGGGCCGTCTTTGGCATAACCCCGGCGTGGTCGGGATGCCGGCCAACGACGGAACGCCGCGTGTTTGGTACAGCGTTCTCACGCCGCTCGCTGACGGCGGCCTCGAGATCGAACATGCAGCACTGAGTTACGATCACGAAAATGCAGCCCGCGCGATGGCAGACGCCGGCCTGCCGCCGGATTACCGGATTGGATTGGAGACCGGTCTGTGGCCGAGCCTCGATGTTCTTCCCGCGTGGGAACGCAGTCAGACCGGCCAACATCTTGCTTCGGGAGCATTGCGCTGGCGTCCGAAGCGATCAACCGAGGACGGCAAGGCTGAGCCCGATCGTTTGCTCTGGCCGGAACACGTCGTGGCAACCGCCGAAGCTGTTTAGATAACTTGTGTGCCAGAGGCGGAAACGCTTCGCCAACCGACACGCTCGCCTGAACCTGCGGCACCGTGGATCCCGGCCTGCGCCGGGATGACGCGGTGGGTGCGGCGCGGACAGAGTGCCGAGCAGATTGAGCGCCTGCAACCGGCACTGACGTTCCAGCATGCCCTGCAAGGCGCCACGCCAAAGGGTCATCCCGGGCCTGCGTGCCCGGGATACATGTTGCCGCACACGAGTACGCCAGTGTCGGAGACCGCACTGCACTGGGAGGGTGTGTGGCATGGTTCGAGCTGAGCTTGAAACGCCAGGTCGTTCCAGTTGTTGAAACATCTGGCCGCGCGGCAGAGACAGAGCCGTTGGCCCTGTCACATTGCACATTGCGCATTGCGCGCGCGATCCGTTCCGGCTCAGTCCGAGTCTTTTCGGTTGCGCGCGGCCAAAGTCCGCAACCTTAGTGCGTTCAACTTGATGAAGCCGCTGGCGTCGGACTGATCATAGGCGCCTTGGTCATCTTCGAACGTCACCAGCTCTTCCGAGTAGAGGGAATACGGGCTGCTGCGACCGAGTGTAATGACATTACCCTTGTAGAGCTTGAGGCGCACCGTGCCGGTCACAAACCGCTGGCTTTCGTCAATCAGAGCTTGGAGCATCTCGCGTTCGGGGGAAAACCAGAAGCCGTTGTAGATCAGCTCAGCGTAGCGCGGCATGAGTTCGTCTTTGAGATGTGCGGCGCCGCGATCGACCGTGATCGATTCCATGGCCCGGTGGGCATGAAGGAGGATCGTTCCGCCGGGCGTCTCATAGATCCCACGCGACTTCATGCCAACAAATCGGTTCTCGACGAGGTCAATGCGGCCAACGCCGTTGTCGTGCCCGAGTTCGTTCAACCTAGTGAGCAGGTTGGCCGGGCTCAGGGGTTCGCCGTCAATCGAGACGGCATCGCCACCCTCGAATCCGACCGTGACAATCGTCGGCTTATCCGGCGCCTCTTCCGGGCTGATCGTGCGTTGATAAACATATGGTGGCGGTTCGACGTTCGGGTCTTCCAGAACTTTGCCTTCTGAAGACGAGTGGAGCAGGTTTGCGTCCACCGAAAACGGCGCTTCGCCGCGTTTATCCTTTGCGATCGGGATCTGGTGCATTTCCGCAAAGTTTATAAGCGCTTCACGGCTATTGAATTCCCACTCGCGCCACGGCGCAATAATCCGAATCTCCGGCTGCAGTGCGAAGTACGCGAGTTCATAACGGACCTGGTCATTGCCCTTGCCAGTTGAACCGTGACACACCGCGTCGGCACCTGTTTGCCGTGCAATCTCGATCTGACGCTTCGCAATAAGCGGTCGCGCAATTGACGTTCCGAGCAGATAGATGCCCTCGTACAGGGTGTTGGCGCGAAACATCGGGAAGACAAAGTCGCGGACGAACTCTTCGCGGAGATCATCAATGAAGATGTTCTCGGGTTTTATGCCGAGCATCTCCGCTTTTTTGCGGGCTGGCTCCAGCTCCTCGCCCTGGCCGAGATCGGCGGTAAACGTGACGACCTCGCAATCATACGTTTCTTGCAGCCACTTCAAAATAATCGATGTGTCCAGGCCGCCGGAGTACGCGAGGACAACTTTCTTCACGCCGCCGTCGGGCGTCTTCGCAGCGTCTTCGTTTTGCATTCTTCACCTGCCAGTTTTGGCGACCGGTATCGGACCTGTCGCTGCCGCGCAAGCACATGTCGCCGTGATAACATCCATCAATCTTACCTTAGTCGCTTCCAACCCACCGAGTTGTTCCGCTCATGACACATCCGCCGCAGCTTGAGTTCTGGTTCGATTATGCCTCGACCTATGCCTACGTGTCCGCGATGCGGATCGGTGCGCTGGGACGGGCGGCCGGCGTTGAGGTGATCTGGCGCCCGTTTCTGCTGGGGCCGATCTTCAAGGATCAGGGTCTCAACACGTCTCCGTTCGTTGCTGTACCGATTAAGGGGCAGTACATGGTGCGCGATATCGAGCGGATCGCAACCGCGCGCGGCCTTCCGTTTCGGATGCCGGCCTCATTTCCCGCGCACAGCGTTCTCGCGGCACGTGTCGGTTTGGTTGCAGCCGAAGGTGGCTGGATCGCAGACTACAGCCGGGCGCTGTTTACGGCGGAGTTCGGTCCGCCACATCAAGATATCAGTGACCGGCACGTTATTGCCAGTATCGTTAACAGCCTTGGTCAGCCCGAAACCACGCTTGATCAGGCCGAGACCCCGACAACGAAACAGGCCTTGCGCGACCAGACGGAGCGCGCACGTGCGCTCGGCATATTCGGATCTCCAACATTCCTAACGCCGCGTGGCGAACTGTTTTGGGGCGATGACAGGCTTGAGTCGGCGCTAACCTGGATTTTGGATGAAGCCGAGCGTTCATTGCGCGTTGATCCGTAAACGCATAACATTGACATATGGCATTCAGCGCTGTGAGCGCGTGCTCCACGAACTCGAGGACACGAATAACTGTGCACGTTTCCGCCGTTTACACATTGGCGGCCCTTTTGATCGGGGGCGCATTTGTTGTGGCATCGCCGGTTGGGGCCAAGGACGAAAAGGCCAAGATACCGTCTCAGACGGTGGCAACGTCAGCTGCAGCCAAGAAGAAGACGCCGGCAAAGAAGGCATCAGCTTGCAAGGGCCTCACGCGATCAGCGTGTACGCGAAAGGCGACCTGCGGCTGGATTGTTCCGAAGAAGGCCAAGGACATTCGTGGGCGGTCTTTGACGGCGTATTGTCGGACCCGACGTGTGGCAGCGAAGGTCGCGAAACCGAAGCCGCGCAAAGCTGCGGCGACGCCAAGTACAAAGGCGAAGAAGTAGCGGGCCGCGTAGCTGCTCTGCTGAATGACGTCAGCCGCTTGCATGTCATTGGCCTTTGCGTCCCGGGCAACACCGACCGACTGCCTGCTGACCGGCAAACGTGGCGGTGTACAGCTGTCAGGAGCGGCTGGACTTCAGAAAACTGCGGCGCAGCGTTTCGTTAAGCGCTTTTTCCGGCGGCTGTTGAGAGACGGCGCAGCTCTTGGTGCTGGATTCCGTCCTCGATTGGGTCCCGGATTTCGACTCATGTTCGATCGTCGCGGGTGGTGTTGCGTAGCTGGACGCGCCAAACGGGCCGGCCCATGGCCAGAACGGTTGACTTGCCGGAGCGAGTGGCAGCGTGATCTTGAACGTCGTCTGATCGGGTAGCGTGATTGATGCAACGGCAACATTGCTCGCGGCATCTTCGTCGTCGCTAGGTGCTGGCTTCGACACTGATGCGCCGAACGTGAGTGGATAGCTGGTCGACCGGGCCTTGTCGTCCGACCCGGATGCGGCGAATTGTGCATGAAGTGGCGCGACCATCGTTTGCAAGAGCTGAATCTGTAGGTTCAGCATTTGTGACAATGGCGCCAACGGGTTGCCTACGGGGCTGGTTGTCGGCATACCCCATCCCATCATAAGCGGCGACATCATGGGGGCCATCATCAACGGCGAAGGCGTCGGCCAGCCGTAGCTTTGAGCCACCTCAGTCCATGTTGGTGCGGGCGCGCGATACCAGGACGCGGCCGGTTTCGGCGTCGTGAGGCTGAACGGCGTTGCGGCAACCGAGGGCTCGAGGCGTCGCGTTGCGACTGATGTCATTGCCGCAGCCCATTCCGTTTGTGCCGTTAGGCACGCCTTCGTCATGGTTTCGGCGAGGCTGATGGCAATATGAAACGGTGTCATAGTAACGATCCTGAACTCAGGGCTGCCTTGATGGGCCTGCGACGCGCCATCGCCCGATATCCCGTCTTCTAGCAATCTATGTTGCGCTGCAACAATTACCAACAAGTTTCTAAGCGCGCCAATTCGCCTCAGGTGGTCATAGATGTGGCACGTCGCCAAGTGACGGGCTGCCCACCGTCAGGAGGATGCAGATGCAGAGGTTGTGGGCACGGATGTGGTCGGCTGATCTGTGTTGACCGATTGTGCGCTCGTAACCTCGGTGGTTCGCGTTGTGCTTCGGACGATCGTTCCGTGCACTTTCGCGGTGCGGGTACGGCGGCGACCGGCGAACCGACCAGACAGCAGCCAATACGCGATTCCGCCGAGAAAGCCCGTCGTCAGAAACGTGGCGATCCCATAGCTGTTTGCGATGGTTGGCTCGTTCTGGACCTCGCCAGCGTACACAACGATGAAGCCCGCGAGACCGATCAGCACACCAACGATAACGTGAAACGCGAAGCTGCGTACGGTAAGGATCTCGCTATAGATGCCTGAGAGAAGAAGAAGCGGTGCTGCAATCAACGCGGCTGCCGTTGCGGACTCTAGTGTCTTGAGACCCGCAATCTGCCAACGATCGGAACCTGCAACCGCAAGCTCCGACGGGGTGTAGGCGAATACAACTTGCACCGCGCCGGCAACCAGACAAGCAGCAGTAATGCCGAGCAGTACGCGGAAAATGCCCAACAGCATCTCGTCTCACCCCATCGCCCAAAGGTGTCGAACGCTGTAGCAAGACATCGCACATAGTGCAAATCTGCAACAATCGGGCTCAGGCGGTGCGGCCGGCGATAATCCAGTAAACGAAGCCACCGCAAAAACCGGCAGTGGCCATGACCTGCCAAACGATTGAAACGGGTGCGGATACGCTGCCGCCGTCGACCATGCCGGCGACGAGCGGAGCGGTCGCAAGCGCAGCACCGCCGCCAATTGTGTAGAACAGCGCTGAGCGAATTCTGGCGACCTCACCCACGATTACAACCAACAGAGCCGGAACGATCGACAGCGCCGAAATCAGGGCTGCACCGCTTTGCAGTGCCGATATCACCTCTGCGATGTTGGTGGTGTCGATGTTCTCTGACGCGAGGCTCTGGGTTATCCGTTCGAGGCCGAGGGTGACGAGAACAGCGCACGCGGCAACGGTTGCAATCAAGAAGGCGATCGGGACAAGAAGCAGCCGGCCGAGCGTTCCCCAAACCGTCATTCTGCGACGGCTCCTACTCTTTGACTGGCCCGCACCTTTTGGCTCTCGGACCGTAACTGTCCGCAGGCAGCCAGAATGTCGCGCCCGCGCGGCATACGGACCGGGCTGGCATAACCGGCGCGATTCACGACCTCAGCAAATCGCTCGATCTGCTCCCAGTCTGAGCACTCGTAGCGCGTGCCCGGCCACGGGTTGAAGGGAATCAGATTGATCTTTGCGGGTATGCCTTTGAGCAACCGAACCAATTCGCGCGCTTCAGCGAGCGAGTCGTTCACATCCTTCAGCATGACGTATTCGAACGTGATGCGCCGTGCGTTCGACAGCCCCGGATAGTTGCGACACGCATCCATCAATTCGGCAATCGGCCAGCGCCGATTGATGGGCACGAGCTCATTGCGCAGGTCGTCCCGGGTCGCGTGCAGCGAGATGGCCAACATCGTGCCGGCCTCGGCTCCCCATCGCGGAATCTCCTGTACGACCCCGGACGTGGACAGCGTTATCCGCCGCCTGGAGAGCGCAAGGCCCTCGTTGTCGGAGGCGATGTCCATCGCGTCACGGACATTCTCGAAATTGTACAGCGGCTCGCCCATGCCCATCAGGACGATGTTCGTGATTTTCCGCTCGCCGCTCGGCAAGAGATGACCGTCACCGGGGCTTTCCGCGCCGGGCCAGTCTCCAATGCGATCGCGCGCGATCATAATTTGGCCGACGATTTCGCTGGCATCGAGATTGCGCACGAGCTTCTGCGTTCCCGTATGACAGAACGTGCACGTCAGCGTGCAGCCGACCTGGCTGGAAATGCACAACGTGCCGCGGTCAGCTTCCGGGATGTAGACCGTCTCGACTTCTGGTGGTTTGGCATCGCGCGCATGTTTCGGGAGTTGGATCAGCCATTTCCGCGTTCCGTCCGCAGAGATTTGCTCGGAGGTGACCCGCGGTCGCTCAAGCGTCGCCGAGCGCTGCAACGTTTCTCGCAATACTTTTGAAATGTCTGTTAGCTGATCAAACGATGTCGCACCCCTGACGTACATCCAGCCCCAGATCTGCTGGACGCGCATGCGCAATTGCCGGTCCGGAACGCCAAGCGCCGCGAGCCGGTCGCGGAGACCATCTCGGGACAGCCCAACCAGTGACGCGTATGCAGCGTCTCGAGACTCCGTCTCAAGGTGTTTTCCGGCGTTCAGATCCGGCTGGAGATCGAGCAAGGTTGGCATGGTCTTAATCAGGCCCTTGCTGGGCGCGTTAGTAAGCGTTGATCCTGGTGAGCGTTGGACGCTGAGCAACCATCTTCTAAAGCGAGCGGGCGTCCGCTTGGACGCCCGCAAGGTCACAGATAACGCACATGGCATTCGGTATCCAGGCTACCGATGCCGGCCAAGCTTCTGGCACGGCATCGCCACCCATGTCGTTTACTTCTTCACATCGTCCTCAGCACCGACTTTGCTGTCGCTACCTGCCGGCGTCTTGGCGTTAGCCTCCGGTGTCTTGGCATCGGCCGCCGGCGTCTTAGCAGCCTTCTTCACGTCACCAGGCTTACGCGCAACGATGTCAGTTGGAATGCCACGCAGCGTCGCGATTGCGAACTGAAGCTGCACGTCATCCTTCGGATCCTGAGGAACATAGGCCGATGAGCCGGCATTTTCCTTGCCGTCTTCGGTTCTCAAGTGGCCGCGCAGCCCGGCTTCCCCACGCGGACGCCGCTTTTCGCGCCGCGCAATGTCTTCCGGTGTCTTCTGCTCAACCAGAAGGTCAGGATCGATCCCTTTGGCCTGAATGGACCGGCCCGATGGCGTGTAGTAACGGGCGGTCGTCAGACGGATTGCGCCGTTGCTCCCCAACGGAATGATGGTTTGCACGGAGCCTTTTCCAAACGACCGCGTTCCAACCACCGTCGCCCTGTCATGGTCTTGCAGCGCGCCGGCAACGATCTCTGACGCAGATGCGGAACCGCCGTTGATGAGTACGATGATCTTCTTACCATCAGCCAGATCGCCCGGCCGTGCCTGGCTCCGCTGCGTTTCTTCGAGGTTCCGACCCTTGGTCAGCACGATTGCGCCACGGTCCAGGAAGTCGTCACTGATCTTAACGGCCTGATCGAGCAACCCGCCCGGATTGTTGCGCAGATCAAGAACGTACCCCTTGATCTTGCCCTTGTTGTCTTCCTTCAACTTGGCAATGGCTTTGACAAGGTTGGCGTGCGTTTGCTCATTAAACGTCGTCACCTTCAGATAAGCGACTTCGCCATCACCCTCGATGCGCGCTTTCACCGGGTTAATCCGGATGACCGCACGCACGATCTTGATATCGAACGGTTCGGAGCGACCTTTCCGTACGATTGTCAGCTTGATGGGCGTATTGACGCGCCCACGCATTTTCTCAACAGCTTGCTGCAGCGTGAGGCCGACGATCTGTTCATCGTCGAGGTGCGTGATCAAGTCGTTGGCAAGAACGCCCGCCCGCGCCGCCGGCGTGTCGTCAATTGGTGCCACGACTTTGACGATGCCATTTTCCATCGTGACTTCAATGCCCAAGCCACCGAATTCGCCGCGGGTTTGCACCTGCATGTCGCGAAACAGCTTCGCACTCAGATAGGCAGAGTGCGGATCGAGCGAGGACAGCATGCCGTTAATGGCCGTCTCGATGAGCTTGGCGTCATCGGGTTTCTCGACATAATCGGTCCGGACGCGCTCCAGCACGTCCCCGAAGAGATCCAAGTGCTTATAGATCTCGCCGCTCGGTGTCGTTGCCGAGTATGTCTTGGTGACATTCATGACGGTGGTCACGCCAGCGACCGCCGCCATACCGAGGAAAGTCCAGAACGCGAAGTCGGTTTTGCGCATATGAATCCTCATCGTTGCGCGACCTTTTGGTCCTTTGCCCACCATCGTGTCGGGTTGATCGGTCGACCACCCTTGCGAAATTCGACATAGAGCACTGGAGCGGACCCATCCTGTCCGCTTGCCGGCGCCGAGCCCATTGCGCCGACCGGCTCAGATGCCAGTATAAATTGGCCGAGCTGGACGTCGATACGAGAGAGGCCCGCCATCACAATATGGTATCCGCCGCCGGCGTTAATGATCAAGAGCTTGCCGTACGAGCGGAACGTCCCAGCATACACAACCCAACCATCAGCTGGTGACGTAATACGGGCATTTGGCCTGGTTTCAAATACAACGCCTCGTGACTTGCGCCCGATTCTGGTGCGTTCGTTAAAGCCAAGAACAAGCCGTCCTGCGGTGGGCATCGGCAGTTTGCCGATCGCCTTCTGGAACGGAATCGCCGGTGTCAGGCGCCCGGCCCCTAAAGGAACGGAGGTTGCGCTCGGCACAAGCGTGGCCGTCGGTCCGTCAAGCGGTGCCAATGTGCGAAGGCCTGGATCGCTGCCAGGTTTGCTCGGTGAGGGGCTGGGCGACGGTGCTGTAGCAGGCGGTGCGCGTGCCACCACCCGCGATTTATCCGGCTTCGGCTGCGATTGAATGCTGCGGTTATAGTCCCCAAGTCGCGTGCGGGCGGAAACCGTCTTGTCGAGAGAGGCAATCAGCTCACTTAGAGTTTTGATTTCTCTCGATTTTTTTGCAGCGTCAATGGCGATGGCGTCGAGGTCGCTGCTGTAGCGTGCGATCAGCTGACGCTTCTTCTCAACCACGCCATCCAGATCCTGGCGTTCGCGCTCCAGCCGGATCTTCTCGTCCTGTTGCTGTTTCCGCCGGATCAGCTGGTCGGCCTTACGCCGTTCCTGCTCTTGTCGGATCGCAATCCGCTTTTTCAAGGTTTCGGTAAGCTGGCGGGCTTCCGTTCGGAGTTCCGGAAACGCGCGCGCGAGCAGCATGGCGCTGCGCACCATCGAAAGTGCATCAGTTCGGCGCGTTACGATGACTGGCGGCGGGTTCCGCCCCATACGCTGCATCGCTGCCAGCAGGCCGGCAATCTTATGTTTTTGTGCTTCGAGCGATCGCTGAATGTCTTCCTCTTCGACCTTCAGCTCGGCCAAGCGGGCCTCCAGAGCGGCCAGTTTGGCTTCGATAGCCGTCAGACGGCGCTCTGTTTCCTGCTGCTGGCGAGCCTTCATAATCGACCGGCCCGTCAGGTCCTCGCGTTCTGCAATGGCTGCGGCCTTACTGGACAGTAGCGCCTTTTCTCGCGCTCTCGTCGTTGCGAGACTTTCCTGCCCCTGCTTGAGCTTGCGGCGCAATTCCTCAATCGACGGCTCTTTTTGCGCGACGGCCTCGATAGCTCCCAGAAGAGCTGTTGCGCCTACCGTGGCCAGCGGAAGACCGGCATACAAGACCAGGACGCACGCGATTCGAATCAGCTTGGCGCGTTCCGACGCCGCTGATTTTTCGCGTGTGAGCAGGAAGTTCGACATCGACATCCGATCAGACGTTCTCAAATCCTAACTGCAAACTACAGGTGGATTTGGGCGATTTGTCAGCGCTTATTGATATCAGCGCCGATGATACATGTATCGGCGCGGAATGCTGCATCATGGTGAACTCTCGTGCACAGGACGTAAACTCTATCGAGCGTGCACACGGTTTTCGCCAATAGGATAAGCGTTTCGCCAGCAGGGTTGCCGCTATACGGCTGATCTGCTCAAGTCGCCGCACGTACAAGTGCTGCAGCCCGAGCGTTGCCTCCCGAGATTCGACCCAGATTCGACGTTGGGTTCTAAGGTGGGGCTTCAAGGTCGATTTATCGTTTGGCATGTGTTCCACGGCGAAACCAAGCGTCAAACCCCCAAGCACAGGCAGAGAATTGAGATGGGCGACACAACCTACTACCTCACTTTCGTAGCTTCGCTCGCCGTACTCGTGGTGTTGTGCTTTGGCTTGTTCAATCTCGCCCGCGCTGGAACTGCCAGCCTTAGCCAGCAGCTGATGCGTTGGCGGATCGGGCTCCAGCTTCTCGCGATTGTGATCATCATGGCAGCGGTTTACTTCGCTAAGGGCTAACGTCTGCATTTTACGACTGGCGGATGCATCCCGGTTAGAAAGCGGATTCACGAATGGTTGTTCTCAACAAGATTTATACACGCACCGGCGATGATGGAACGACGGCGCTGGGCTCAGGCGCGCGTGTCGCAAAGGATGGGCCGCGTGTCGCAGCGTACGGGACTGTCGACGAAACCAATGCCGCTGTTGGTGTTGCGCGTCTTGCGCTTGGCAAAGACGCGGCCAATGTCGCGGCTCAGCTGCTCCGTATCCAGAATGATCTGTTTGATCTCGGGGCCGATCTCTGCATGCCCGACCACGGCGAAGCCCTGCCATACACGCCGTTGCGCGTAACGGACGATCAAGTCCGCCGGCTTGAAACTGAGATCGATGCATTGAACCAACAGCTGCAGCCGCTTCGCTCGTTCGTGCTGCCGGGCGGCACTCCCGCCGGGGCCGCGTTGCATCTTGCGCGGACCATCTGCCGCCGCGCCGAACGCGCGACGGTGGAACTATCGCGTCTCGATGACGAACCGGTCAGTGATGCGGTCCTGAAATATCTCAACCGGCTGTCAGACTATCTTTTTGTTGCAAGCCGTTACGTGAACGACAAAGGCGCCGCCGATCAGTTATGGGTGCCCGGCGAAAATCGCTGACGTCGACGAGGTTAAGCTGTAGACACGAAAGAGTGTCAGTCGCCCGCTCGACAGTCTCTGCTTAACCCGAGTTGCCAATGTTCGTTCCCATTCATGACGAGAATTCCCTGAAACATGTTCCGTTTCAATATGTTACGGTTCTGCTGATCGCTGCGAACGTTGCCGTCTTCCTGCTGCAGCAATCCGGCATGTCATTTTGCCAGCTCGCCAGCTTCGCGATCGTTCCCGTCGAACTGTTGGGCGTCGGCGTCTTCAATAATGGATCGTGCACGACGGCAGGTGCGGTTCAGATCCCTGAGAATCTGACTGTTGTTTCGTACATGTTCTTCCACGGCGATTGGATGCACCTGATCGGAAACATGCTGTTCTTGTGGGTATTCGGTGACAACGTCGAAGATGCCGTCGGCCATTTGAAGTTCCTTCTGTTCTTCATCTTGTGCGGTGTTTTCGCCGGATTGCTCCACACCTTCGTCATGAGCGAATCGGCCCGTCCCCTGGTGGGTGCGAGCGGTGGTGTGGCTGGTGTTATCGCGGCCTATCTGATGCTGCATCCGCGGGTGCGGGTTTGGGTCTTGGCGCTGCGCTTCATTCCGCTTCGGATCAGCGCTGCCATAGCACTTGGTCTTTGGATTGGCCTTCAGTTCGTTATGGCGCTGATGCCGGATGGAACGCCGGTTGCCTGGTGGGCACACATTGGCGGCATCATTGCGGGTGCCGTGCTTATCCTCGTTATGCGAAGACCGGGCGTTCCGCTGTTTGATCGAAACGAATCCCGAGCGTAAAGACCCGGTACGTTTTTGCTCAGGCCCGCTTTGACCCCGGCATGATTTACGCCGGTATGCATTTACAAAGTGCATGGCAGCCTTGAACGTCGGTCATCTCGTCGCGGTGTCCAATCGAGACGGGAGCCTTTCGGATTGAGCTGGAACCACTTCACACCCGTTGTTTCGGTCGTCCTGGCGGTCACCTGACGGTTCGATTACATCGCTGGGCTAACGACATCGGATGTTTCCGATGTTGGCGATTCAAGAATGCCGAACTTGGAGATATCCGAGTTCGGGACGGGGGTGTGGGCCGGCGGCGCGATTCCGCCTATGGCGGAAATGCTCCAGGTCATTCCACCTGCCTGATTGACTTGCAAATTCCGCGTGCCTTAGGCTCGGTGTTCGCACGTGCACAATGCACCGGGCCAAAATGCGTTTGGTTCCGGTTCACGGTGCGGGCTTTACTGCAACGTTCCGCGCGGCTGACAAGGCCAGAAGGGCCGCGGCGCGACAGAGGTTGCCGTCAATTACGGGAGCAAGCCATCCAATGAAAATCCTCGTGCCCGTGAAGCGCGTGGTCGACTACAATGTTAAGATCCGCGTCAAGCCTGACGGTAGCGGCGTGGAACTTGCCAATGTCAAGATGTCGATGAATCCGTTCGACGAGATTGCCGTCGAGGAGGCGTTGCGCCTCAAGGAAGGTGGTAAGGCTGACGAGATCGTCGTCGTGTCCATTGGTCCGGACAAGGCGCAAGAGACCATTCGGAACGGCTTGGCCATGGGTGCCGATCGCGGCATTCTGATCAAGACAGATGAGGGTTTGGCGGTCGAGCCGCTTGCGGTGGCAAAGCTGCTCCAGGGTGTCATAGCCGACGAAGCGCCCGGGCTTGTGATTATGGGCAAGCAAGCGATCGACGACGATTGCAATCAGACAGGCCAAATGTTGGCGGCGCTGTTGGATTGGCCGCAAGCGACTTTTGCGTCGAAGCTGGAAATCGGTGACGGCCGGGCCGACGTCACGCGAGAAGTTGATGGTGGCTTGCAGACGCTGTCTGTCAATCTGCCTGCGATCGTGACAACCGACCTGCGTCTGAACGAGCCGCGCTATACCAGTCTGCCCAACATCATGAAAGCGAAGAAGAAACCGATTGATGTCAAGGCGCCAGACGATTTCGGTGTCGACGTCACGCCGCGGTTGACCGTTGTTTCGACGACCGAACCGCCGAAGCGCGAAGCCGGAGTCGTGGTCAAGACCGTGCCTGAGTTGATCGAGAAATTGCGCAATGAAGTGGGGGTTATCTAATGTCGGTTCTGCTCATTGCCGAACACGCTCAGGATGCGCTCAATGCGGCGACCGCTAAGGCGTTGTCTGCTGCGGCCGAACTCGGCGGCGACGTTCATGTTTTGGTTGCCGGCCACAATTGCGGTGGCGCTGCGGAAGAGGCGGCCAAGTTGAGCGGCGTGGCGAAGGTGCTTGTCGCTGACGGTCCCCAGTACGCGCATATGCTGGCTGAGGAAATCTCCGCCCTCGTTGTTCCTTTGATGGCGAACTACGATGCCGTCGTGATGCCGGCAACGGCCAGCGGCAAGAATGTTATGCCGAGAATTGCGGCCAAACTTGACGTGATGCAGCTCTCGGACATCACAGCTGTTAAATCGGCAGATACATTTGAACGCCCGATTTACGCTGGAAACGCCATTCAGGTTGTTCAGTCTCGTGATGCGAAAAAGGTTATAACGGTGCGTACCGCAGCGTTCGCCGCCGCAGGGATGGACGGCTCCGCAGCTGTCGAGCAGCTATCTGCTCCTGAAGCCGTCGGTGTCTCGGCGTTCGAGCGAGAAGAAATCGCCGAATCCGATCGGCCGGAACTGGCGTCGGCCAAAGTGATCATCTCGGGTGGCCGGGGTCTGCAATCCGGCGAGAACTTCGAGAAGTACATTGAGCCGGTTGCCGATCGTCTTGGTGCCGCCATTGGCGCAAGCCGCGCCGCTGTCGATGCGGGATATGTGCCGAACGACTATCAGGTTGGGCAGACCGGCAAGGTTGTTGCGCCCGAGCTTTACATTGCCGTCGGCATCTCCGGCGCAATCCAGCATCTTGCCGGGATGAAGGACTCGAAGGTTATTGTCGCAATCAACAAAGATGGAGAGGCTCCAATCTTTCAAGTTGCCGACTATGGATTGGTTGCAGATCTGTTTGAGGCATTGCCCGAGCTGGAGGCCGAGCTCGCCAAAGCAACAGCTTGAACATTGCGAGGCTGTGAATTGAGCCGGTTCCGAGGTTCGGGTGTGAGAGTGGTGGGGCCGCGTAAGGTCGTCTGGCAGTTTGTGCCAGGCGGCGCAGAAGACGAAAGGGCTCTTAGAGCCGCTGACAGCTGAGATCGAGGACAGCATGACTGCCACCCCATCGACTGGTACTGATGCGCAGGAACTCGCACGGTCCAAAATCCGTCGTGTTGGAATTATTGGTGCGGGCCAGATGGGGAATGGCATCGCGCATGTCGCGGCGCTTGCAGGATATGCGGTTCACATCAACGATATCTCGCCAGATCGCCTGCAAGCTGCGTTGGCGACGATCGAACGGAATCTTGGTCGGCAGGTCTCGAAAGGCATCATCGCTCAGGATGATCTCGCGGCTGCATTGGGCCGTGTCGAGACAGTCGATTCGATCGGTCGGCTGAGCGAATGCGATATCGTCATCGAGGCCGCGACTGAAGACGAGGACGTCAAGCGTAAGATCTTTACGACGGTGGTCGAGCAGCTGCCGGACGATGTGATGCTGGCCACCAATACCTCGTCGATTTCCATCACGCGGCTGGCCTCCATTACAGGGCGGCCCGAGAAGTTCATTGGTATGCACTTCATGAATCCGGTGCCGCTGATGCAACTCGTCGAATTAATCCGCGGCATCGCAACCGACGACGAAACGTTCGTGATGTCGCGGGCGTTCGTGGAAACGCTTGGCAAGACCACTGCCGTCTCCGAGGATTTCCCCGCGTTCATCGTCAATCGAATTCTGCTGCCGATGATCAACGAAGCGATCTACACGCTCTACGAGGGCGTCGGGACCGTCGATGGGATTGACACGGCCCTGAAGCTCGGCGCCAACCACCCAATGGGACCTTTGGAACTAGCCGATTTCATCGGGCTCGATACCTGTCTGGCAATCATGCAGGTTCTGTATGAAGGTCTGGCAGACACGAAGTATCGTCCGTGTCCGTTGCTTGTGAAGTACGTCGAAGCGGGCTGGCTCGGCCGCAAGGCCAAGCGCGGGTTCTATGATTACCGCGGTGAGGTGCCGGTTCCAACGCGTTGATCTCGTTTTGGACGCGCGCGAAGCAGCATCTTGCGCTGATTGCCGCTGGTCTCCATGAATTGCCGAACGATTTGCGCATGCCTGCAACTCCGGTTGCCTGGATGTACGCGGCCGTGTTCACCGTGTACGGCCTTCATGTTCCCTATCTCGCTGTCTGGCTGGCTAGTCGTGACCTTGGGCCCGAGGCCACAGGCTGGATTCTTGCAGTCCCGTTGTTCGTCCGACTGATTGCGACACCGTCAGCCGCAATCGCAGCTGATGCGGATGGATCTCATGCTGCGATGATCCTCCGGCTCTCCGTCGTGGGGCTGGTGGCGACGTTTGCACTTGGTTTCGTTGACGGCGCCGTTGCAATCGGTCTTGGGGTTCTTGTCGTGTTGGTTGCCATCCAGTCTCTGATGCCGCTGATTGAGGTCGTCGCAATGCGCTCTGTCCGTAGCCAAGGGACCGACTACGGTCGCCAACGGCTCTGGGGCTCGTTGACGTTTATCGCGATGACGATGATCGGTGGGCTCGCGATTGCCCAGTTCGGCGGCGGTATCATTCAACCTCTGTTGGTCGTTGCGACGTTGTTCGTTGTGATTGCGGCTCTGCAATTGCAGCGGCTCGGGGGGGAACGCGACGGCATGTCTGGAGGTCGCGCAAATGCGATGCGTGGGCACAGCAGCACGCGCGTCGGCGGCGATCTCATCCAGCGGATCAAGCATCATCTGGGCCGGCTTATGCCGTTGCTGAAGAAGCCGGGCTTGGTCGCGTTCCTGCTTGGCGCCGGCCTCGTCCAGGCGTCACACGCGGTCTATTACACGTTTAGTGCGCTACACTGGCAGGCGCTCGGAATGTCAGGCTTTTGGATTGGCGCGTTGTGGTCACTCGGCGTGGTGGCCGAGATCGTGCTGTTTGCCTGGTCCGGAACCGTGGTGCGGCGCCTTGGTCCGCTGGGCTTGTTGCAGCTTGGCGCCGCCGCCGCCGTTGTTCGCTGGACGGCCATGTCGTTTGACCCGCCTCTTCTCGCCCTCATTCAGCTGCAGATTCTACATGGCCTGACATTTGGTGCCACGCACTTGGCAGCCATGTTCTACATTGCGCGAAATACACCTGAGACCAGCGCCGGCGCCGTGCAAGCCCTGTTTGCGACCATAGCAACCGGCGGTGCCATGGGGGCAGCTACGTTGCTCGCGGGATACCTCTATGCCGATGTTCAGGCATTTGCCTATTTTGCGATGGCAGGTCTGGGGCTTGCCGTTCTTGTCTATAGTAGCCTGCTCTGGCTGCGTGGCGGTGGGCAGACGGCGTAGGATGCAGGTTTCCACGATGGGTTTTTGGGCGGTTGGCCATGCTATCCCCATAACGCCGACGTCGGCGGTGACATCAGACCGCTTGGGTCGATCGTCATGGCATGCGCCCGGTCTTCAGCGAGCAGCAGCGGACTGTCGAGGTCGATCCAGTCAGCGCCGAGTTCTGCAAGCCGGAACGCTGGCGCCATCGATAGCGAGGTCGCAACCATCGAACCGATCATCACACGGAGCCCGTGCGATCGAGCGGCGTGCAGCAACGCGATAGCCGCGGACAAGCCGCCGGCCTTGTCGAGCTTGATGTTGACAGCATCGTAACGGTCCGCAATTGCGCTGATGTCACCGTCGGGAGGCAGGGCCTCGTCGGCACAAATCCGAACCGTGCGGGATATGTGGGCCAGGGCGCCATCCTGGTCGGCGGGAAGCGGCTGCTCGATCAGCTCGACACCGGTGGACTCGGCCACTGAAAGTAGCATCGCAAGGGCATCAGGTGTGTTCCAACCTTCGTTGGCGTCGACAACGATACGGGCGTCCGGTCTTGCTTTGCGGACAGCCTTTAATCTCGCGACGTCCACGTTCGGGTCGGGATCGCCAAGCTTCAGCTTCAGGAGTTTGTGCGGCGACACATCGCGGGCCTTTTGCGCCATGCGATCCGGAGCCGCAAGGCTGATCGTCAGGCAGGTTTGCAATGGGGCGTCGCCTTGCGGTCGCTGGCGGCTAAGCTGCGGAAACGCTCGATCAATGCAACGATTGACGCTCTGCCCGGTGCGCTTTGCGGTAAGGTCCCAAAGTGCGCAGTCTAACGCATTGCGTGCCGCACCTGGCGGCAGCTGCGTGCTGATTAAATCGTGAGTCAGAGCTTGGCCTTGAGCAATACTGGACTGCAGCGCGCGGATGTTCTCGCACGTGCTCTCTGCTGTTTCGCTGTATCTCGCGTAGGGCACACACTCGCCCTGGCCGCAATGATCGCCATCGCGGATCGAGGCCACGACGACGTCAGCGGTTATTTTGGCTCCACGGGAAATGTTGAAGACCTCTCGCAGCGGCCAGGACTCGCATGCCGCTGAGATTTCCACGCTGACGCTCGGCGCGACGGGCGTTGTGTCCTCTGTCATGGCCGCCTGATCTGATGTGGCTGGATCGGGCTCACGTCAGCCGCTGGCTTGCATGCGCGAGGAACAGGTACACGCGCCCCGCGTCCTGGACGATGTCTTCCTGGGCCGCGCGCCCCGACGGATCTCGGGCGTCCGCATCGCGCAGGTGGATCTCGAAGTTATCGAGGAACTGGTCGACGTTCGCGCGGAACTCGGCTTCCTTCTGATAGCGCTCCGCGGTTTCGTCGAAGACTTCGCGCGCGGCCTGAGCATAGATGCTGCGGACCATGAAGCCCCGTTGCCCGGAACGAAAACGCGACCAGATCGCGCCGGCGAGATTGGGGTCAATGGCGCCGGCAATCGTCTTCACGTCGAGGGCGCTACCTTTCGTGACCGGACCTTCTTCATCGAGCGAGGCCCGCGCCAGGAGATCTCCCACCGACCACTGCCGGCCGCCGTTGGACTCCGCATTAGGCGCCGTCTCTTTGGCCGATGGCTGGGCCGATGGCTGGGCCGATCGCTGCCCGTTACCCTTGTTTGCGGGCCCGCGCGGTTTGCGCTGGCTGAGTTCGCGCGCAAGGGCCGTCGTGAGATTGGAGAACCGGCGCGTGCGATCGGTCCCATTGTTGTCCGAAGGCGCAGCCGGTGCTGGCTGAGACGGCGGCGCTGTGGGCGCGTCTTCCTGCCGAACCGGCACCGGAGCCCGCGTTACGTCCCGTCCTGCACCGGTCTTGCCAGCGAGAGCCGTCAATCGGTCCAACGCGCGAAGCTGGTCCTGAAGTGCTCTGCGCATTGCGTCGGCGCTGTCACGCGTTGCAGCGGGCAACTGGTCGAGCTGTGCGCGCAAGCGTTCCTGATCCGATCGGATATCGTCCGCGGCTTTGCGCGCCCGGGCGCGAACCTCGCCTGAGGTGTTGGCGAACTGTTGCGACAACACCCCGAGGCGATCGGTAACTTCTCTTGTGACCGTTGCGAACTCAGCCTTGAGCTCGTCGAGTGCCCGATCTTTTTCGCGGCTTGCCTCGCTTGTAATCCGCGTAAACTCGTCAACGGTCTGACGGGAGCGCTCGCGTGCCTCGCGGCTGAGCTCTTCCGTCAGCAGGCGCGTACGCTCTCCAGCCTCGTTGACGGAACCTTCAAGCTGCGAGGAATAATCCTGAACGACACGGCCAAGCTCGTCGGCCTTCCCTGACATGCGGTCGAGCGTCAGATTGATTTCCTCATTGCGCTCGGACAGTGCCTTGTCGATCTTGTAGTTTGCCGATTCAAGCGCATTGGCAGACCGCATGATGTTCTGCCCCTGCGTCTCGAACCTGCCCGTGACGGTATTGATTTGGCCGAGAAGGTTCTCTGAAACATTCTTCAGCATATCCGCCTGATTGGCCAAGCTCTCAATCGCGCGAATCGATTGGCGTGAAATGTTCTCACTGGTCTGGCGAACTTGAGTTATTCCTTGCATCAGCGTGCCATCGAGTTCCACTGCCTGCTTGCTGATGGACTCGCTTAAGGATTCCGCGTGATGCTCCATGGCGGACGTGAGTGCGCGAGCATTCTCGCCGACAGCGCTGTCAATGGCCGACGTCGATCTGACAATCGCTTCGTCGAACAAGCGCAGGCGCTCCGTGAAGGCATCGTCAAGCGATTTCGTGCGTTCGACGAGTTGCTTGTCCAAAGCATTGGCACGGTTGGCAAGCGTTGTATCGAGCGCCAGAGCATACTCCTCGAAAACCGACTGAAGCGTTTCCGTACGTTTGCCGATTTTGTCGTCGATTTCCGCCATACGCCGATCGAGTTCTTCGTCGACGCTGCGACTGTGTTTTTCGATCAAGCCCGAAATCTGGTCGCCGCGCTTTTCCAGCACCGTATGCAAAGCTTCGGTATAGGTGCCGAGCGTG
This sequence comes from Pseudomonadota bacterium, assembly GCA_039186015.1. GTDB lineage: Bacteria > Pseudomonadota > Alphaproteobacteria > Rhizobiales > Hyphomicrobiaceae > JBCBWG01. The sequence continues at coordinate 7,807 of JBCDAH010000008.1, read as the reverse complement.
TCGTTCATCGACGTTGCGTGGCCCGTCAGTGCCGTGTCCAGGTCGGTGTTTTGTTTTGAGAACATCGATTGGAGATGCTCGGTCCGCGCGTCGAGGATCTGTTTCATCTCCGTCGCACGACTATCGATGGACTGCCCCAATCCACTGACATACTCGTCGATAATCTCTTCAAAGCGCCCGGCACGTTGATCAAGCGTGGCTTCCAGGCGGTCGTTCTGCGTCGACAGCGATGCCTCAAGCGAGGTGAGATTGTTCCCCGCGTTTGCGATGATACCGGCCAGGCGGCCCTGCTGGGTCGACAGGCCCTCGATCAGTTTCGGGACGTCGTTGGCCAGCTGCGCGAGTGTGCGCTGGAAATGTTCTCCTGTTCCGGTGAGCGAGTTCCGCTCACTAGCGAGTTCTTGCAAAAGCCCACGAATTTTACGCTCGTTCTCTTCGTAGGATCTTTCGAGGGCGCCGACCTCGCTCTGCACCATCGACTCAAGCTCACCGGCGCGCCCCAAAGCCATGCCTACGGCTTCGTTCATGTAATTCACCTGGCGGCGAACGGCATCGCCTAGCGACGCAACCTGTTGTTCGGCCGTGCGATCAGGCTCAGCAAGCCGCACGGCGACTTCCGTCATCGCACTGGATCGCATGCGCAATTCGTCGGACCGCCATGCGAGATAGGCGAGAAACCAGAACAGCGACACAGGGCCGATCAGCGTTGCTGCAGTTGTTAAAATGCTGGTTCGGCGGATGATCTCGATAATGTTGCCGCTCGTTGTCGCAACTTCAGGCGCAAGCACGATGTAGGCTATGGCTAAACCCAGGCCGAGCCATACGGCGCTTGCGATCGCGGCAACATGGAAGGGTCGGTTAGACGGCTTTTGGTTCAGCGCATAGATCAGGCCGCCGATTGAAGGTGTGTCGTCGTTGGCCGCCACGCGCTGGCGTGCCGGGCCAGCCGACCGCCTACGGGCCGTGCGCCGCGATTCGGTTACCGGTGCCGTCTGCGAAGCATCATCGGCTGCTGGATCGCCTGCGGGCTCTGGCGCGACAGGCCGTGCCGGCGCCGCAGTCTCCAGTCTGCCCAGGCGTTGGTTCTCAGTCGGGCCGGGTTTCGCAACCTCGTTGGGCTTGCGAGTTTGGTCTGCGCGCAGTTCCAATCGCTGACTGGGCTCTACATTTGGTTGGCCAGGCGATTGGCCAGACGACTGATTTGGCGCTTGATCTGGCAGCTGATGTGATAGCGGATTGGCCAGCCGGCCGGGCAATTGCGCCGGTGCTTGGTTTAGCGGAAATGCCCTCTTGGCGCGCCCCGCCTCGCCGCGAAGCGGAAACGGCTCGATCTTATCCGCGGCGGCGGCAGCGGCTGCTTGGATCGGCGGCGGGGACGATGACTTCTTCTCCCGCGGTTTCGCTGATCGCTTGGCAGACTTTGGCTGCCGAGGCCGACGATCCGGCTTTGAGTTTGCTGAACTGGTATCTGCTTCAGACGCCGGTTTTGTAGCTGTCGGTTTTGCAGGTGCCGAATCTGTAGGTGTCGGCTTGGCAGACGCCGATTTTGATGGTTTTGCCTCGGCTTCACCGTCGGGCACGCCAGGCAGCGGCGGCGGAGCGTCACTGCCGGCTTCCTGGAGTTTGTCGCGCAAGGTCCCAGAGGACGGCGAGCCTTTGCCATCCCTGTCCGACGCGAACGGGTCATCCGGCTTGTTGTCGGCGCCTTTGTCCACGTTTCGCTCTTGCCCCATATGCGCCTACGTGCCCTTTAGAAGTATCGACGTTCGTTCTCTTATACTCTGGATAACCCAGGCAGCCCAACCCGTGAAATGCTCAATACGGTATAAGTTCGGGCGATTCGCCGACTAAGGATGTCTTAGGCGGTTAGGCCTGATTTGCGTCCAAACCAAGATGCGCCGCCGGTCGTGCACCGATGCTATCGTTACGGCTTCCTTACATTTTCGGTTGTTCTCCGCAGGCTCGGTTGACGTTTGATTAACAGGGCTCATGCCATGAATTATGTGGACACTGACGTCCGTTGCCAAACGGGATCTGTCCGCCAGACTGGGAATAAACATCCATGGATGCTGATCGTGTCACCGCCGAGCGTACATAATCGAGACGTACCGTCCGTCGGGGCGCAAAGCGACGCAGCATCATCCGCCCCGATCGACCGCGCTCACCTTGCGAAATTCACGTTTGGGGACCCGGAGCTTGAGGCCGAAGTCGTCGGTCTGTTCGCCACCCAGGTTGTCGCATTGTGTCGCGATCTTCGGACTTGCCGCGACAGCGCCGGCTGGGCCTTTCTGACGCATTCGCTCAAAGGTAGCGCGCGGGCTGTCGGCGCCTGGCGAATGGCCGAGCTGGCAAAAGTGCTGGAAGCCAACGGTTTTGCGGATCCAACCAACACGGGCCTGCTGGACGACGTTGAGCAGCTGCTTCAGGACGCTGCACAGCATATGCAATTCGATCCAGGTTCACCGCCGTTCGGGGCATCTGCCTAGTCGTGGTTTCGCTCACGGGCTGTTCCTCGCTTTGCTCGGGCCCTCCGCGGGGGCGGCGCAACGCGCCGGGCCGCGTTCGCGGCCTGGAGGGTATCCTCTCAGGATAGCCCGCGCTCGAGCCGCGAGCCTGCGAGCGCGCGAACAGCGCAATCAAAGACTCGCTATTGTCGGCTGATGGCGCTGCCCGGCTTGTGTTGACGGCCTGTGCAGACTAACTGTCTCGAAGCGTTACATGTGTGTAATGACCTTGTCAGCCCGCCGGCGACACGACCTGCAGCCTCTTAAGCCTGGAGCCATCCGCAAATGGCCAAGATTACGTTCGTTCAGCCCGATGGTACCGAAGCGGTGGTCGATGCCGCCGCTGGCATCACCGTGATGGAAGCGGCCAAGCTGAATCTGATCGATGGCGTGGATGCGGAGTGCGGCGGCGCGTGTGCGTGTGCAACATGTCACGTTTATGTTGATTCCGCCTGGTCTGAGCGCGCCGGCAAGCCGTCGGAGATGGAAGAAGATATGTTGGACTTTGCGTTCGATGTTCGCGAAACCAGCCGATTGTCTTGCCAGATCAGGGTCACAGATGAGCTTGACGGTCTCGTTGTGCGCGTCCCTGAGAAACAGTTCTGAAGACTTCGGACGGCCTTGGCTCCTTTGATGATGAGGGGCCACGGTGCTGACCCGTAGGCCAACGACGGCGATCGGATGCTGGATCATGAGCGAACTCAACACAGAACTGCCCGAAACGGACGCTGAGCGCATCGGCACAAAAGGCGGCGTTATCGAAACTGACGCATTGATTATTGGCGCGGGGCCCTGCGGCCTTTTTGCTGTGTTCGAACTCGGCCTGCTCGATATCTCGTGCCATGTGATCGACATTCTGGATAAGCCCGGCGGACAGTGCGCGGAGCTCTATCCGGAAAAGCCGATCTACGACATTCCGGCATTGCCGGTTGTTACGGGGCAGGAACTGACCGACCGGCTGATGGAGCAGATTAAGCCGTTCAATCCGACGTTTCATCTGGCCGAGCGCGTGGATGAGCTGCAACGCCATGCGGACGACCGATTCGCCGTCACGACGGATGCCGGCACGCAGTTTCTCGCGAAAGTGATTGTGATTGCTGCCGGCGGTGGCTCATTCACCCCAAAACGCCCGCCGTTGGACGGTATCGAGGCGTTTGAGAAGTCCAGCGTGTTCTATGCCGTGCGGCGGATGGAACAGTTTGCCGGCAAAGACATTGTCATTGTTGGCGGCGGCGATTCCGCTCTCGACTGGACCGTCAATCTTCAACCCCTGGCGAAATCACTGACTCTGATCCATCGCCGAGATGATTTTCGCGCGGCGCCGCACACCGTCGAGCAAATGAGAGCGTTGGTGGCGGATGGCAAGATGTCGCTCATGATCGGTCAGGTCACCACGCTTCATGGCGCCGACGGCCAACTGAGCGCCGTCACCGTGCGTACGAAAGATCAAGGCGAGGTGCAGATTGCGTGCGATGCCATGCTTCCGTTCTTCGGTCTGACCATGAAACTTGGGCCGGTCGCTGATTGGGGACTCAACGTTCGCGAAAACCTCGTTCCTGTAGATACGGAGAAGTTCGAGACCAGTGAATCACGGATATTCGCGATCGGCGACATCAACACCTATCCGGGTAAGTTGAAACTCATTCTCTCCGGCTTTCACGAGGCGGCGCTGATGGCGCAGCAGGCGCATCGTTACATCTATCCGGATCGCAAGCTTCTCTTCCAATATACCACGTCGTCGTCCAGCCTGCAGAAGAAGCTCGGCGTGCAATAGACGAGATCATGTTGAATTGCATTAGGTCGGTTCCGCAGAGAGCCGACCGCTATGACAGACTGTTAATCCGTTTCGTGGCCGTTCGCACCGGGCAGCCGTTGGCGCCATGGCCAGGGCAGTTTTTGGATGAGTGCCTTCGCCAGTGGTCGCGCTGTTCGGACATAGGCGTGAACGTAGGCATAGCCCTTCAACGTCAACGGCAACGCGAAGTCCGAGACGGCGACTGAGCCGCTCGCCCAGTCTCGCTTGTAGTCGCTGTCCGGCGGTAGGAAGTCGAGAATTTCCGTGTCGGTCTCGAACGCGTTTTCGACGGCATCGTCACAATGCAAAAGGCCGCATCGCGTTTTTTCATAATCCAACGCGTAGACAATGATGTGAAGGCAGCTACGGCGTTTGCATGAGAAGTAGATTTGCGCGTTCGCCAGGTCTTGGTCGCAATAGAGGGCATGCACGCTCGCCTCGACGGGGCGCGGGCCGCCGGAGCAGACCGCGCGGAAGAACGCGAGTGCGCAGGACGATTGCAGAGCAGGTGAAGCCAGGCCACGATCCTTAATCCAGGCACGCTTGAGCTGGATGGCTTCGACCGCAACGTCCGCCGCTTGCTCCGACGGCGACAGTATTTCGCTACGGATCTCACCACGCTCATGCAGTCTCCGTCTGAGCCGTCGCCGGTTCCGTCGCGATCGATTGGAGAGCTTTGTTTCCGAATACTCGGGAAATGTATTGGCGGACTGCGTCGCGACGTAAGGTGCCTGTCGCTGTTCCGTCAGTATTGCCGAACTGTGCGAGAGAAAGTCATGCACATTGGCGTCGGATCGTACGCGGCGCAAATGGACGGCATCGGGCCTGATGTCGGCGACGGCGTGCCGCCAGGCGTTGCGGATCAGGCAGTCGCGGTCGCTGATATCGGCGACGATCAGGTCGCCATACTGACCGATCGGCTCTCCAAGCCATTCCAGATTCGTCACCCCCAACCGGCGGGACACGTGCATTGGCCATACGAGAATGAGTTGGCCGTTGCGGCGGGCCGTCACAACGACGAAGTCGTCGTGGTTATTGCGACCGTATGTCTCCGACCAATGCCACAACCAATTGAACGATTGAAATACGTGTATTGATCGGGCCGAAGCGGCAAACAGGGCGTTCCAATCTTCTTCCAAATCGAGAAAGTCTGCGCGTGTCCTGGCAAGCCCGAATTCAGTCGTATCGGCTTGTTGCTCGACGGCAGTTTCAGGACTGCCGTTTGACAGTGCCGGTTGATGGTCGAGCATGTTCCACCTTTGACTGGAAACGGCGATGACGTGGCGCGCGATTGGACATTGCAGGCGCGCAGATTATCGGGCCTGTCTTAGGAAACCATTGAATAGATCGTATAGGCGGACGTGGTTGGTGCTGTCCGGGCGAGTTCGGTGACGAATATCTGAACTCAGGTGTTAGATTTGTAGTATTTCGAGAAACGTTAATGAAAACAGCAGTGCAATCATAAGCCAAATCACGACTGCACCGCGCCGTGTTCCGGTGCCCTGTACAATCGCAAAAAAGAGGAGTGTTACAAGCGCCAGAAGGTTAATCAGGATCAGGCCCGCCAGGCCCAACCCTTCCGCACCCTCGACATCATGTTCTATGTAAATCGCACCGGCGATCCCAATCAATACAATGCCGAGTAAGCGCCCCCAGAGCCCGATCTGGCCGTGCGGCAAACCAAAGATGCGCGCCACAGTCACAGGAGCGATGAGCAACATCAGGCCGACAGAGAGTTTCAACATCAACTCGAACTGAAGGAGCTTGGTCAGCATGACCTCTGTCTGGCCCCGCTTAAAGCTGTCGTGCCGCGTTGTGACTACTCCGGCGTTGTAATGATGGCTTTCTCACCCTTTTCATACCACCTGGGGTTGATGCGCTCTTTGCCTTGCGGGACATCGGATTCCCACCAATTGCTAACCTCAGCCGTCTTGTTGACGACTGGTGGCGCATAATCGCCCGCCAGGTATTTGGTGAGCTGGGCCTTGATGGTTTTTGTCTGTGTGCTGCTGCAATACGATTCCACGGGTGCAATCTTTGCCGCAATCCGTTTTTGTGTGAAATCGTAGAGCTTCGCAACGCCCGCCACGTCCTCGGGCTTAAGGCCATTGCTGGTCTCGAACGTGAGGTAGTCGGTCTTCAGCTTTTCAGGATCGAAGTAGTAACCACACTTCTGCGCCCGGGCAGATGTTGCAGCAACATGAAGGGCGCGATCCGGCGGTGTCACCACTTTCGGTGCGGCCGGGCCTTGTTTTTTGGTGCTGGTGATTGATCCCGTGTTGAGCAGATTGACGGCAGATTGGGAGCATCCGGCCAGTGCCAGCGCACCAATGACTGCCGAAATGAGGGCGAATCGGGCCATGCGGGGCTCCTTTGCGCAATCCAGATGCGTGCCGACGACGTCGCGAACACGTGCTCTGTCGACTTGATCAATGCCTATTTGCGGTTTCTTGATGGCGCGAGTCGCGCCTCCGCTCAAGTCACGTTGCAAAGATGCCATACATCAAGGTAGGCGCGACCGCCGCTAATTCCCGCATAACGAGATGTGTGCTGACCGGTCAGATGGGTTTAGACGCCGGTGGAGTAAAGCACAGTCTTGCGCTCCAAATAGGCGTCGAAGTGTGCGGCGATCGTGCGGACAAACGGTCGCCCGCGCGACGTGACCTTGAAGCCGCGGCCAGATGGCGCGACCAGCCCATCCTCGTCATCTCGGACCAGCTCTGCAGCCGCTTCGAACAAATGCGCTGCACGCTCTCCGAAACACCGTGATAACTCATCGGCGGGAAACTTCAGATCACACATGATGCGTTCGATCACCAGCGCGCGCATGCGATCCTCGTCACTCAACGTGTGACCGCGCACAACGGCAAGCCCGCCGTCGCGGACGCGGCGACTGTAGTCATGCGTTGCGGTGGCGTTTTGAATATAGCCCTGAGGCAGCTTTCCGATCGCTGATGCCCCAAGCCCGATCAGAGCATCGCTGTCGTCTCTCGTATACCCTTGGAAATTCCGCCGCGCCGGTGCAGTTGCCATCGGGTCCGTGGGAAGGGCGAAATGATCGAGGCCGATCCGAACATAGCCAGCCTCCGTCAGGCACTCGGCCAGTTGTTTTGACTGTTGGTAACGGTCAACCGCATCAGGCAAGTCCTCCTGACTGATCAGCCTCTGATGCGTGATCCGCTTCGGCAGGTGCGCGTAGCCAAACAATGCGATGCGGTCCGGACGGAGCTCGAGTACCTTCTTGATCGTACGGAGGGTCGAGGCGACGGATTGTTTGGGCAGACCATAAACGAGGTCAATGTTGACGGAACCGACACCGTAGCTGCGAAAGCCGTCGATCACGGCGCGCGTTGTCTCAAACGATTGAACGCGATTGATTGCGCGCTGCACGTCCTCGTCGAAATCCTGCACACCAATACTCAGCCGCGTGACACCTGCCCGCATGAAGGCTTCGGTTCGCTCGCTCGTGTGCGTGCGCGGGTCGACTTCGACCGCGAACTCAACATCG
>JBCDAH010000007.1:0-53762 GCA_039186015.1 Pseudomonadota bacterium | reverse complement strand
GGACGCGTCCGTCCAATCACCGGTCTTCACCAGGGGTAACCCATGACGCAAACCGCTCTGGCCAAACTGCCAAGCTCGGCCCTTGTCGTTTTCTCCGGCGGACAGGATTCAACCGTTTGTCTGGCGTGGGCTCTGGACCGCTTTGCACATGTCGAAACCGTTGGATTTGACTATGGGCAACGCCATGCGGTCGAGATGGCACAACGGCCGCTAATCCGCCAGAGCGTCCAGGAGCGCTTTCCGAATTGGGCGGCCAGACTCGGCGGCGATCACGTGATCGCCGTACCCAGTCTCAAAGCGCTTGGCCAGACGGCAATGACCGACTCCATCGCGATTGAGATGGGCGACAGCGGTCTTCCAAACACCTTCGTTCCCGGGCGGAATCTGGTGTTTTTCACGCTTGCGGCTGCGCTCGCCTGGCGCCGTGGGATCGGCACGCTTGTCGGAGGCATGTCTCAGACCGACTTCTCGGGTTATCCCGATTGTCGGGAGACGACATTACAGGCACTGGCGAAGACGCTTAGCTTGGGCCTTGATCGCACGTTCGAAATCGAGACGCCTCTGATGCATATCGACAAAGCCGAAACATGGGACCTCGCGCACCGGCTGGGTGGGCGAGACTTGGTCGATATCATCGTTGCCGAAACTCATACGTGCTATCTTGGCGACCGGTCCATCCGGCATTCGTGGGGTGCGGGATGCGGCACCTGCCCTGCGTGCGAGCTGCGCGCGAGAGGTTGGGAGATTTGGTCGACGGCGCAGGCAGACACGGTGTAGCGCCCGCAACACTTGGCATTGGCACCAGACGTGCGCTATCAAGCGTGCTTGTATTCACGCTCAGCCCAGCGCGCCATCTCGTTGCGCTATACAAATCGGAGATAAAATGCTGACGCGACGCATGGTTGAAGGCCTTGTGTTCCTGGCCTTATTCGCCGCCTGTATTCCTGTAGCGAACTGGCTCATTCAAAACGTCGGGACGTCCTGCGTTCCCAATGGTCCCTGCCTGATCCCGGTTGCACCGGGCCTTTCGGCGCCAAGTGGCGTGCTTGTCGTCGGGCTCGCCTTCGTCTTCCGCGACCTCGTGCAACGGCGCTTGGGCGTGGCATGGTCCGCAGCCGCTGTCGTTGCTGGCGCGGCGCTTTCGGCCGGTCTCGCGCCGCCTGCACTTGTGATTGCGTCCGGTGTGGCGTTCCTGTTGGCCGAACTTGCAGACCTGATGGTTTATACGCCGTTGCAGAAGCGCCGACTGGTTATGGCAGTCTTGCTGTCATCCGTTGTCGGGCTTGTCGTCGATAGCGTTGTGTTCCTGCAATTGGCGTTTGGCAGTCTCGACTACCTCTGGGGCCAGGTTGTCGGGAAACTCTGGATGGTGGTTGTGGCCTTGCCGTTCGTGGCCTGGCTCCGCGCCCGTGATGCGCGCATCGGCATGGTGCCGGCCTAGCGCCGACCTGCACGACAGTCTTTGAGAGTTGAGAAAGCCATGGCGGATAAGCCGAACGTTCAACAGCTCGGCACACACGTTGCCTTGCCGGAGAGCCCGGAAGCGGCCCAGCTAGAGCGCGTGCCCAATCCACATGCCGATACACACTATGTGGCGCGCTTCACCGTACCCGAGTTCACGTCGATTTGCCCGGTCACGAGCCAGCCTGACTTCGCGCATGTGGTGATCGACTATGTGCCGGCCGGCTGGCTGGTCGAATCCAAATCGCTCAAGCTCTACCTGGGGGCCTTTCGGAACCACGGGGCGTTTCATGAAGACTGCACGGTCGCGATCGGTCGGCGGCTTGTGGACCTCCTTGAACCGCAGTTTCTCAGAATTGGCGGCTACTGGTATCCGCGCGGCGGCATCCCGATCGACGTCTTCTGGCAGCACGGTGAACTGCCGGCGAATGTCTGGCTCCCGGATCAGGGCGTTGCGCCATACCGCGGGCGCGGTTAGCTACTGCTAGACAAAGTGCGACAGGCCGTCCGGACCACCAGCGTTACGGGACAGCCGATTTCTGGGAGGTTTCCAATGGCACACGTTCACGTCGTCGCGATCATCACCACCAAGCCCGGCATGCGGGACGCCGTTCTGAAAGAGTTCAAGGCCAATGTGCCGAACGTTCACGCCGAGGATGGCTGCATTTTCTATGAGCCGACAATCGATGCGTCCGATATCGGCCCGTTTCAGGCTGAGGTCGGCGCGGATACGTTTGTCGTCATCGAGAAATGGGAAAGCGCCGCGCACCTCGACGCGCACAGTAAGGCGCCGCACATGGCCGAGTACGCGGGCAAGGTGAAGGACATGCTCGCCAATCGCGTCATCCATGTGCTTCAGGAAGTTTAATCGCAGGCGGCAATCGTTACGGCGACATCGGACCTGCTCGCGTGCAGGTCCGATGCGACACATCTGTTATGCGACGGCGGTCTATGCGATTGCAGTTAACGCTTGCTGTGCTGCCAATGGCAGCATCAACCGGGCAATCCGCGAAGCCATGCCGGAAGGCGCGCGGCGTCTGCCCGGATCTCCGATGTCGGACGCGGCGACAAGGCATGAACCCTATCAAACAAGTGAGATGTCAGGGCTTTACGATCGGAGCCGACAGCCGCCTGTAGCTCTTCAAACGGAATCGTGTCGCCGATTCGAACACGCAACGGCGTATGCACCCTGCGCCGCAGCTCATGGATGATCATCGCCAGACGTATGGTTTGGCTATACTTCGATACCAAGTGGAACAGCGGACTGCACTGACCTTCGAAATAGAGCGGCACAACCTGTGCACGCGCCGCGAAAATCATCCGCGCCGTAAAGGCCTTCCACGGCAAATCGACCGCATGGCCGAATACCGTTGGCGCCGTCGCGACACCGCCCGCGGGGAAGACAACAATGGTCGTGCCTTCGCGAAGCAGCTGAAGCGCCTCGTTTCGGGTGCGAATGTTGGCAGCTTGCGCAGCGCGATTCTCTGTAAAATCGATCGGCAGACAGTGATCTGCGACCTCTTTCACTTTCATCAGGTCTTTGTGGATGAGAACCTTGAACGGTCGGCCGAGGCGTTCCGCCAGCGTCAACGCGCCAATTCCGTCGAGGATGCCATAAGGATGATTGGCAACCAGGACCAACGGGCCGCGTTTCAAACCACGCGGCGGCCAGGTGCCCTCGGCAATCTGCAAGTCCACGTTACAAAGGTCGAGCATGGGCGCAATCAGCGGCCCGCCCTTGCCGACGTGCTCGTCCTGCCAGCGCTCATAGAGCGGTTCGAAGTATCGCCGCCCCGAGAGATGCTCAAGCGTCCGGATCGCCCAGCGCCGCAACAGCGGGTCATGCGGCGTCGCATAGGTCAGTTCCGGAAATTTCATGCGCCTTTGCGGCCGCAAAGGCAACGCCAAGCGGCGAAGGTGAAACGGAAGCCCGGTCCGATCGCGGCGACGAAAACGCGAGACGTGCCCTGCCAGACGCGCGGCAAGCCGTCTGCGACGCAGACGGCCGAATATCACCGTCGCGCGCGCGGCGCGGCCAACCGCGCGCCGGGTTTTCGTTATTCTGCGAGTGGCGCTTGAGCGCCGAGACACGCGAGCGTTCATGCGCGCGTCCCTCCTTCTTACTTCGCTGCGGCTACAGCCTTTCGCGTTAGATCGGGTGCCACAGCCTCTTCTGCAAGTTTTGCGACCGCCTCGTCCGCGCTCATGACGGTCTGAGACTTGCTGCCCAGCCTTCGCATCGAGACGGTTCCGTTCTCCGCTTCGCGCTTACCGACAACGAGCAACACCGGGACTTTGGCGACGCTATGTTCACGGACCTTATAGTTAATCGTCTCGTTACGCAGATCGAGTTCAGTCACCAGCCCGGCGTCCTCCAGTTTTTGCTGGAGGTGTTCGGCGTAGGGGTCAGCTTCGGACACAATCGTACAAATGACGACCTGCAATGGCGCGAGCCATAACGGGAAATGTCCGGCGTAGCTCTCAATAAGAATGCCCAAGAACCGCTCCATCGAGCCAAAAATGGCGCGATGGAGCATGACCGGCTGACGCTTGTCGCCTTCGCTGTCGATATAGAAGGCGCCAAACCGCTCAGGCAGATTGAAATCAACCTGGGTCGTGCCGCATTGCCAGTCCCGGCCGATCGCGTCGTGCAACACGTACTCGAACTTCGGTCCGTAGAAGGCGCCTTCGCCGGGATTGATCCCGGTCGTGATGGCACCGCCGCTTTCCGCCGCAATTCGCTCTAGCACCTCGTGCATCACCTTTTCCGCACGATCCCATTGCGCATCGGTTCCGACACGTTTCTCCGGCCGCGTGGAGAGCTTGATGATGATCTCTTCGAAGCCGAAATCGCGGTAGATCGACAGGATGAGATCGTTGATCGCGATACACTCGTCGGCCAATTGCTCCTCGGTACAGAACACGTGGGCGTCGTCCTGGGTGAACCCACGTACACGCAATAGGCCGTGCAGCGCGCCGGACGGTTCGTAACGGTGAACACATCCGAATTCAGCGATCCGATACGGCAGCTCCCGGTAAGACCGCAAACCGTGCTTGAAGATCTGCACGTGCCCCGGACAGTTCATCGGTTTGATGGCGAACTGTCGCTCGTCCTCCGTGACCGTCGTGAACATGTTTTCGCGGTACCATTCCCAGTGTCCTGAGGTTTCCCAGAGCGCCTTATCCAGGATCTGTGGCGCATTGACCTCCCGGTAGCCGACTGCGTTTTGGCGACGACGCATGTAGCCGATCAAGTTTTGAAACAGCTGCCAACCTTTCGGGTGCCAGAAAACCGTACCCGGACCCTCTTCTTGAAAATGGAAGAGGTCCATTTCCCGGCCCAGCTTGCGATGGTCCCGCTTTTCGGCCTCTTCGAGCCGATGAAGATGGGCGTCGAGCTGCTTTTTGTCCGCCCACGCTGTACCGTAGATACGCTGCAGCATGGGGTTGTTGCTGTCACCACGCCAGTACGCGCCCGCAAGCTTCATCAGCTTGAAGGCATCGCCGACTTGACCCGTCGAGGTCATGTGTGGCCCGCGACACAGATCGAGCCAATCGCCCTGGCGATAGATGCGTATCGGTTCGCCGTCAGGGATCGCATCGACGAGTTCGACCTTATAATGCTCGCCGTGCTGTCGGAAATGCGCAACAGCTCGCTCGCGATCCCAGACTTCCTTTGTGAACGGCGCGTTGCGCTTGATGATCTCGCGCATCTTCGCTTCGATCACTGGGAGATCGTCCGGCGTGAACGGTTCGTCACGCGCGAAATCGTAGAAGAATCCGTCCGTAATCACGGGACCGATGGTCACTTGCGTTCCGGGAAAGAGTTCTTGCACGGCTTCGGCAAGCACGTGGGCACAATCGTGGCGGATAAGCTCCAACGCGACGTCGTCGGTGCGCGTAACAATTTGCACGTTGGCATCGTCGGCAATCGGATCGGTGAGATCGCGAAGCTCGTCATCGACGATGATCGCGACCGCCTTCTTAGCCAGTGATTTCGAGATGTTTGCTGCCAGGTCGTGGCCTGACAGGCCGGCCGGATAAGCCCGTGAGGCTCCATCCGGAAACGTCAGGGTGATGTCACTCATTGTCGCTCGTGTCTCAGTCGCTGCCTACAAAGCAGGTAAGATCATTCCGTTTGACGTGCGCTGGAGCCCTCAACATCGCAAGTGTGTCTGCTGTGCGTCGAAAATCTGCAGTGCTTCGAACACGGTGATGCAGCCGATCCCGAGCGGTCTGTCAAGAGAAAGTAAGAGCTTTCAATCATTGAAGCCGACAACACTTGGCTGATGGTCAAAAATAGTGCTTTTTGATCCTGCATCACTTTTGGTGCGGCGAATGTCTTATTCGCGTGCTTGCCACACCATTGCCAGAACCCTTTCGGCATGGTGCGTGAGATCGCCTAGGACACGCGTTGCAGATCATCGCCGCCCAACAGGGTGTTCGCCTGATCGACACCGGAACTGGGTCTGGGATGCAATATGAAGAATGCTCAAGGGGGTTAGTCGTGACTTCGTATCGCTTAGGACTCGCTCTGTTCACCGTGCTGTTCGGCATTGTCGGAGCCTATCAGAACTTCGCGGCCGCTCAATCTGCCACGCCACGAGCGCCAGCTCGCGTTCCAACTAATGACGAGTTTCGTGCTAAGTTGAATGAAAACGTGGTCACGATTATCTCCGGCAACCCGAACGGCGGATTTCTATATACTGCATATGACATTGCTGCCGTTCTGGATGATGGCGATGAGCTGCGCGTTCTCCCCATTGTCGGTCGAGGCGGCGCACAAAACATCAAAGATGTGCTGTATCTCCGCGGTATAGATATGGGCATTATGCATCCGCATCTTATTGCTTATTATAAGGACAATGGCGAGCTCGGCCCGAACATCGATCGGCGTATCGCCTATGTCACCACGCTGTTTGCGGACGAATTGCACGTTGTCGCCTCAAAGGACATCAACACCTTCGCCGACTTGGCCGGGAAACGCGTAAACTTCAGCGACAAAGGCAGCGGGACGCAGCTGTCCATGAAGTTGATCTTCAGGTTGTTGAAGATGGACGTGCAAGAGTTCAACATGGGACAAGCCGACGCCTTCGAGAAAATCAAGAATGGCGAATTGGATGCGACGCTCTGCACCTGTGCGAAGCCGCTTCGTTCCGTAAAGGGCATTAGCCCTGACGACGGCCTTAAGCTTGTTCCGGTTCCCTATTCACCAGAACTGGAGGAGCTTTTTCTCCCAGGCTTCATTACACACAAAGATTATCCTAATATGCTGCCGGCCGGCGAACAGATTGAGACGATATCTGTTCAGACCATCCTCGGTGTTTACAATTGGACGCCACGTAACCCCCGCTATCCGCGCATCGCAAAATTCGTGAACGCGTTTTTCAACAATATCTCGAAGTTCCACCAGCCACCGCGTCAACCGAAGTGGCGTGGTTTGAATATTGCCGCCACGGTCAAGACACTACAGCGGTTTCCAGCCGCTCAGGAGTGGCTTGATAAGAATGCTCCCAGATTAACTGGAGCGGCCTCGGCGAGTGGCGATGTTGCCGTCGATACACGACTGGCACGGCGCCAAGCGCAAGCCGCAGCCCCCGGCGACCCGGCGATGCAAGAGCGGCTGTTCCGCGAATTCATGGAGTGGATGCGGCGCCGACAAAGCAGCGCACCGAGCCAATGAGGTTAGAGCAGAACGGGAATGGCGACGACCAGAAGGGGCCGGCACGATGATTTTTCGAGCAATGTGGGACCGCCGATCCTTTGCGACGTCAAGACTGCACAGCGTCTCAGCCTTGATCGTCACGACACTGCTTTTCGGCTTGTTCACCCCGGCGTGGACGACAGATCAGGCCTTTGCTCAAAGCGATCGGGTACGGATCGTTATAGCAGAGGAAATGTCGATCATTCCCGCAGCGCCGGCGCCGTTTACCATTGAGTTGGTCAATCGCGGCGCCGTCACCGACGCCAGCTTCATCTATATTCGGGACCTGCCGAAGGGGAGTTCTCTCAATGAGGGATTTAAGGTCACCGACGAGAGCTGGGCCGTGCCAATCGGTCGGCTGCAGGACCTTAAACTTCTGATTCCGCAGGGGTTTGGCACGCCGATCGAACTGCGAATTCAGGTCCTCACACCAGAGGGAAAGGCCGTTGCGAATGCGGCGACAATGCTGTTCAGCGTTGATCCGGAGTCCATTGCCAATCTCCCCGCGACACGACCGGCTGGCCGGGCTCCGGTTAAGGCCCCGGCTCCACGGCCAGCTGTTCCGTCCGCGACGGCGCCACGTCCGGCTCAACCGTCTCGCCCGGAGAGCGTCGCATCTGTAACCCCGGCACCCGCAAATCCCGCACCAGCGGCTCAGCCCACGTCGCCGGGCCCGGCGGTCACACCACGGTCCCCGCCACCGTCACCTGGCCCTGGCGTACTGAAACCGCCGGTGCTTGAAGGTGATGAGCTTCGCCGTGCGGAGCGCTTGCTTGGCCGCGGTGATGAAGCGCTCAGAATTGGAAATGTCCTTGCTGCGCGCCTGTTCTATCAGCGTGCGGCAATGATGGGTTTGGCATCCGCGGCACTTGCCTTGGCGCAGACATACGATGAGGTGGAACTGCGACGTCTTCGCGTGATCGGAGTGGAACCTGATCCCGACCTCGCCCAGTTCTGGTACACACGTTCGCAATCACTCGGACTTGGAACGCGACGGGCTGCCGGACGTTAGGCCGCCGGACGTTCGCGTTCCATCGTCGTCGCCGTTTGGCAGACATGAACACAAGGCGTGCTGGCGCTTTTGCGTCGATGTCCACATGGCATCTTCGGGCATGTGCGCGCCAGTCCATCGTCCGTATCGCCACGGTGCGAAGCGGTGTCGGGTTGCCGAAAGATCAGGGACCGGATCAAACCCGGCCGTGCCCCATGGATGGCAACGCGACAATCGTGAGAGTGTCAGCCAGAACCCGCGCCATGGCCCGTTTTTGTCAATCGACTCCAGCGCATAGTCCGAACACGTCGGCAAATGCCGGCAGGGCCACCCGAGCCATGGCCGGACGGTCCAGCGGTAAGCATGGATCGGCGCCTTCAAGCACCACATGCCAGCGCGGTCGATGACACGCGCCACGTCAGCGCGTTGGCGTTGTTTGGACCGAGAACCGGTCATGGCTTGTTTCTATCCGATTGCGACCTGATCCGACGTCGAGCCTGAGCTGTCCGCATCGCGCTCGGCGAAAGCGCGCAATACGGCATCAAAGACGAGTAACGTCGATGCATGACGGGCCTTGTACGCTTTGACGGGCTCAAGCACGCCGAGATCGGCCCAGCGACCTTCGGGTTTCGGCCCGTCCTGTTTCAGCATGGCGCGCATAACATCCGCGACAGCCTCAATTTCAGAGCGGTGCGTGCCGACGATCTCTCTGCCAACTACGGATGCTGAGGCCTGGCCGAGTAGGCAAGCTTTGATGGTCTGGCCAAAATCGATGACGACGTTCCCATCCAGCTTCAGATCAATGGTTGCTGTCGATCCGCAGAGCTTGGAATGCGCGGTTGCTGTTGCATCCGGGTCGGACAATCGCTTGGTTCGTGGTATTTCCGCGGCAAGCTCCAAGATGCGTGTATTGTAGATCTCGTTGAGGTCGGCCATGACTATCCTCGCCGCTCGGTCGTCGCCAAGTGGGTGTACCCCGATTTAACGCATCACCTGCCGCTCTGGGTCATTAAGGCCGTCCCGGCATTCATCGGCAATGATTTCTTTCGTAGAGCCCTTTAGCAGCCCAGGAAACAAGGAGGTGGCCATCGGTGACCACAAAACAAGCCCCAGCGACCGCATCGGCCGACGCTGCACACGCGTTATGGGTGTCTCAACGGCAACTTTCAAAGGCTGAGATCGAGGCCGGTTCGACGTTTGCCCCACGCTTCGATGCCAACGGACTGATTGCAGCCATCGTTACCGACCACGTGCGGGGCGACGTTCTGATGTTCGCCTGGATGAACGAAGAGGCACTGACGCGAACTCTCGAAACCCACGTTGCCCATTTCTGGAGTCGATCGCGGAGCAAACTCTGGCGGAAGGGCGAGGAAAGCGGCAACACGCTATCCGTGGTTGAGATCGCGACCGACTGCGACCAAGATGTGGTGTTATTAACAGTACGTGTGGAAGGTGACGGCGTTGCATGTCACACGGGGGTGCGGAGCTGTTTTTACCGGCAGTTGGATTTGCCGAACCCCGATGTGGCCGCAGAGGACTTGGTTCAGCTCAGCCCGAAACGCGCGTGATGCGTGCGTCGTGTTAAGGCTGACATCTGGCGCGACACACCCGTGACGCGCAAGTCACACACCTTTGCTTTGAATGCGAGCGAGCCTGATCCGAATATTGGATACGTAAACGGCACGCAGCTTGCTCGGATATGCTTGACCGCAGGTGCGATTCGGACAGTGGCGCCACATAGGGTGCCGCCTGCACAATTGCACTGGGCGTGATCAGACCGGGGTTGGACATGTATCAGGCGAAGATTGGCATCGCCTTAGGGGGTGGGGCTGCGCGAGGCTGGGCGCATATCGGTGTCCTGCGCGCTGTGCGCGGCATGGGGATTGTGCCGGACGTCATTGCTGGCACGTCAATTGGCGCAGTTGTTGGCGGCTGCCTTGCCGCTGATCGCTTCGAAGCGCTTGAGGACTTCGCGCTGTCGATGACGCCCCGTCGCATGTTCGGATACTTCGATTTCAATCTGACTGGTTCCGGGCTGATCAATGGGCAGCGTTTGAGCCAGGCGCTTGAGGAACATCTAGGTGAGACGCGCCTCGAAGATCTGGAAGTGCCGTTTACCGCAGTTGCAACAGAGATTGGCACAGGCCACGAAGTCTGGCTTCGCCGCGGGCACATGGTCGACGCGCTGCGCGCATCCTACGCTATTCCTGGGATTTTCAAGCCCGTGCAGATCGATGGCCGTTGGTTGTTTGACGGCGCGCTCGTCAACCCGATCCCTGTCTCTGTCTGTCGTGCCCTGGGCGCAAACTACGTTATCGCGGTTAATCTGAACGCTGACCTGTTCAACCTCGGCACCGTTCTCTCAAATCTTGAAGCGCAAAGCGCACTGCGCGAAACGATCGATCCAGGTTATGTCGGATCTGAAGACGAGCCTCTCGGCGACGGCGAAGCAGCCACGCCCGCGTCAAGTAAAGGATGGGGCGCCCGGCAGCTATTGCAACGCCAGCTGTTTGGTGGTCGCAGCCAATCGGCAGGCCCGCCGGTGCCGAGCATTTCGACGGTTATGATTGAAGCGTTCAACATCGTGCATGATCGGATCGCCAGGTCGCGACTTGCCGGTGACCCGCCCGATATTCTGATTAGTCCAAAGCTGGCCAAGGTCGGTTTGTTCGACTTTCATCGCGCCGAGGAAATGATCAAACTCGGCGAAGTCGCAACGCGCCGCTCGCTCGCGAACCTGCGCGAGGACTTGGCGCACGACGAGGCACACGACGACGCGCCTGGCGAGCAAAGCGCAGACAACACCCCACCAGGCAGTGCGTTGCCACCTGCAGATGCTCCAGTCACAGACGACGACGTTTCAGACTCAGCGGAAGACACCGATGCACCGGAGCACTTGTCGCGAAGCGGGGCCGAGTGACAGCAACCAGGCCGCCGCATCACCGTTGCTGCCGTGACGCAACGCAAGTCGTGCCCGGGATCATGTCGGCGTCACATGTGCGCCTATCGGCAGGTTCAGCCCGAAACGATATAGGACCGAAGCGCACTCGCCTCCATCTCAACTTCCGCGATATGATTTTTAACAACATCGCCGATTGAGATGATTCCGATCAGGTCATCGTCGTCGGTGACCGGCAAATGCCGAAACCGGCCCGCCGTCATCTTGCACATGACCTCATCAACCGTTTCCGTCGGCCCGCATGTGACGACTTCGCCAGTCATGATGCCTGAAACGGGCTCACTGAGGCAGGCCGCGCCCCTGTCTGCAATCGCCTGGATGATATCGCGTTCCGATACGATACCCACCAGCGTGCCGGTTTCTCCCAGCACAACGACGGCACCAATCCGATGCTCCGCCAAAGTTGCAGCAACATCACTGACAAATCTATCCCGCCCGACCGTCGTGACGTCGTGGCCCTTGGCGTTGAGTATGGTCCCGACATTCATGCGTACGTCCTCCTGTGCGAGAAACGTTACGGCATCGAGCGCCTCCTCAAGACGACCGCATACGCTGCGCCGGTCGCTTCCCGTTATCGGTTTGTCGCAGGCGCGCTGAGCGCAACTGCAGACATGGTCCGGCGGCGACGTGGCAGCACGTAGTGGAGGCGCCCTCGCCGACTTTGAATGCGACAGACTGCGCTTATTTGTCCGCACGCGCAAGCATTCGCGTGTATAGGTTTCACGCAGACGTTGTGGGCTGCGGCCAAGCCTCGTCAAAAATCCCAATTGTCAGGAAGCCAACCAAAAAGCCGCCGACATGGGCTTCCCATGCGATTTCGCCGTCGGTGATCAGGCTTGCAAAGTCTGTCGCAAACAGCAGGTTCAAGCCGAGCCAAACGCCGACAGCTACCAGCACTCCGCGACTTTGCAGGGCCTCGCCGAGTGTCATCAGCGGCACCGCCCTGGGCATTTCCCGCATAACGGCGAAGCCGCCATATCGTGGTGCGTTGAACAAAAAGCGGAACACGCCACCCATAAGCCCCGAGACCGCGCCGGAGGCCCCGACCATGGCCACCTGGGCATCTGGATTGGCAAGCCAAAAGACAAACGCACCGCCAAGACCGCTGACAGCCGACAGAGCAACAAACCGAACGGCGTTCATGCGTCGGGCGACAATTGTCCCGAAAGCCAGGAGCCAAGCACAGTTGAAGGCGAGATGAAGCCAGTCCCCGTGTACCAACATGTGGCTGAGCGGTGTCCCGAATTGGCTCAAAATGCCACCAGGTATGAAATAGCCGTCCGGACCATATCGAGCGGGAACAAACGCCAGACGCCAGATCCAAAGGTCAGCCGTGCGGTCGGGGAGCATCGTGAACAATGCATGAACTGCAACAAGCAAACCGAGCAAAGTCACCACGATTGCGGGCGAGTTGAAGACCGGCTGGTTCTCTGACGGCGACGTCATTCATTGCAGTCCTTTTATCCATTCGCTCGGTGTTTTGCCCGTTTGGGCACCAGTCCAAAGCAGATGGCACAGAAACTGCTCTGACCCCAGCACGTGCGTCAGCGTGACGGTCTATCGCAACCGCTACGTCACGGCGCAACCGCTTGAATCACGAACCGGTGCCAAGCGTTACATCCATGGCCCGCGGGGTTGGAATGAAGCAGAAGACCAGCCGAGTCCTGTTTGACTACTGGAACGCCTTGCGACAAGGGCGTCCGGCTCCGAGGCGGCTCGACATCGAGCCATCGCGGATATCACGGATCCTGGCCGAAACCATGGTTCTCGAACGTGTCGACTTCGAGACCTACCGCTTTCGCTTGGCCGGGACCGAAATCGCGTACATTTTCGGCTATGAGCTGCGCGGGTGCAACTTCGCAGACCTCTGGCCCGCGATGTCGGATCGCACGGCGATCCTTTCGGCACTGTCGCGCGTCACGCGACGGCTTGGCGGGGCGTGCATCGAGTTTCAGGCGTTTGATCTGGACGGCAAGCGTGCACGCTTTGAAATGATGCTGCTGCCTCTGGTTCATAACAGCGAGACTGTCGATCGATACTTGGGAACCATTACGGAGATTCCCAGCAATCAGTCTGCGGCAGGCCGCCCGCTTTCTGCGCTGGAGCTCATCTCTGACGAGCCGATTTGGCCAGATGCTGAGCGCCGCGACATGCCAAAGCCGGCGCTGGTTGGTGTAGATCCACCGTTGGCACTGGATGTCAGGAGCGCCCGCATTGTTAACATGGGGCGGCGGCGCTTCCGAGTTTATGAGGGCGGTCGGAGCGGGGATTAAAGGCTCTCCGATGGCGCTGTTCGCAGGCGAGTCGTTACCTGCGCTACCGCTCGCTACTTGAGCGCGGGCTATCCTGGTAGGACGATCTCACGCCGGAACAACCGTGAGCGATGAATGACAAGCGCGGGCCAGCCGTCTGGCACCCCAGGCCGCAACCGCGGCCCGGCGCGTTGCGCCGCCCCCGCGGAGGCCCGAGCGAAGCGAGGAATAGCCGTGAGCGAAAATACCAGCAGGCCGGAACAGCCCGTGAGCGATAAACAACCAGCGCCGCCCGACGTCACCATCTATGAACGCCAATTTCCGCTTCGTTAAGATTTGGCAGTGATACTCCGCTGCAGTCTCTGTGTTGTAGTTGCGGAAGGCTGCAAACTAACATGCAAAATGCGCAGAAATTGGCGGACGTTCCGGCTCTGCCGCCCAGACTCGCGGCCGATTTCCGGCGCCACAAGCGATTTCGGCTCAATCTGCACGGCCGGTTCATGCGGTCTGATCGTCAAGAGTTCGATTGTGCCCTAGTTGACATCTCCGTTGGAGGCGCTGCGATCCAGACCGAGGCCGAGGTCTCACCTGGAGAGCGCATCATCGTCAATTTTCCCGATCTGGGCAGCCTGCATGGATCCGTCTTTCGTATCCACAGCGACGGGTTTGCGATGTCGATCGACACAACCCCGCGGCGACGCGAAAAGCTCGCCAACCAGATCACGTGGCTCGTCAATCGTGATCGCCTGAATGCCGCCGACGACTCCCGTCGCGTCGGTCATCGTCAGATCAAAACGCGCGACGAAGCACGCAACATCGTGCTGCCCGACGGCACAACCCTGAATGCCCTGGTGCGTGACATTTCCGTGTCGGGCATTTCTCTGAACGCCGGACACAAGCCTGAAATCGGCACTGTCGTTGGTATTGGCAAACTGACGGCGCGCGTGATCCGGCATCACGATAGCGGATTTGCAGCAGAGTTTCTGTCCGTTCAGCGGCCTGCATCGTCGGGCGAGCCGACGGAGCAAAACGGATGCTGACGGCTCAGAATGCGTTGCCAACTTCAAGATTCTGTCCACAGGCTTGCCTAACAGAATTGGCGGTTCGGCCTAAAGTTCGCTTCATTGATCGAGGACAAGCTTGGTTAGCCACTGACGAGGGCGTTTCAGTAGCTACCGGACTCGTATCTCGCTCGCGTTTGTCTGTATCGTGTTGGGGTTGTGTACCATGGTGCCTCGCGTTTTGACGCTTACTGCGTTGGCGTTTGCCGTTGCCGTCTCCGGGCAGGTTTATGCAGCGGGACAGCGAACAGAAAGTTCGCCGTACATGCGGATCTACGGCGTCTCTGCGCCGCCATACGGCTTTGTCGAGTTCTGCAGGTCCTTTGAACGAGAGTGTGCGGACCGCTCGGATAACACGACGCGGTTCAACGCCGGACCGGCCGGACTGGCCGTGCTCGACAGCGTCAATCGCAGCGTCAATCGGGCCGTTCGCCCTGCCACCGACAAAGAGATCTTCGGCGTTGTCGAATACTGGACAATCCCCGGCTCCAGCGGCGATTGCGAAGACTACGCCATTCTCAAGCGGCGGATCCTGATCAAACGCGGCTGGCCGCCCAGCGCCCTGTTGCTGACCGTCGTTCGAGATGAAAATGGCGAGGGCCATGCCGTGCTCACGGCGCGGACGATGCAGGGCGACTTTGTACTCGACAATAAGGTCAACGAAGTCCGGCTGTGGCACGATACGCCGTACCAGTATCTCATGCGCCAGTCGTCGCTGAATGCCCGGGTGTGGATGTCGCTTGACCCACAACTGTCAGACAGCTCCCGCACGGTTGCAGTGATCTCGACGAACTAAAGCTTGTCGCGCCAAATGCGCTGTTCGCAAGAGTCTTTAATTGCGCTGTTCGCACGCTCGCAGGCTCGCGGCTCGAGCGAGTCCTGACGTGCGCTACCGCTCGCGACAAGCGCTCGCTACTTGAGCGCAGGCCATCCTGCGAGGACGCCCCCAGGCCGAAACAGCCGTGAGCGATAAACAACCAGCGCGAGCCAACCGTCTGGCACCCAGGCCGCGACCGCGGCCCGGCGCGTTGCGCCGCCCCCGCGGAGGGCCGGCCGCAGGCCGGAACAGCCCGTGAGCGAAATAGCTTCACCGGCCCACACTCCGTCCTGTTTCGCGGATTTCGCTGCTATAGCCGCTTGAGGCCAGACTTGAATTGCCGCCAGCGCGCGCAGTACGAGTCTGCGGCGCGCTGCAGCATCGCAAAGTCCGCGTCAGCCAATTCCCGCACAACCTTGCCCGGCGCGCCCAATACGAGAGACCGCGGCGGAATCTGTTTGCCCTCGGTGACCAACGCGCCGGCACCGATGAGGCATTGCTCCCCGATCACGGCACCGTTCAGCACCGTCACGCCCATGCCGATTAGGCTGCCGCGACCGATCGTGCAGCCATGAAGCATGACCTTGTGCCCAATCGTACAATCGGCGCCGATGTTGATCGGAAATCCAGGATCAACATGCAGAACGCAGGATTCCTGGATGTTTGACCGCGGCCCAACCTCAATCGGCTCGTTGTCTCCGCGCAAAACGGCATTGAACCAAACGCTGGTGTCCTCGTGAAGCGCGACGTGCCCAATCACAACAGCGGTGTCTGCGACCCAGAACATATCGTTGTCAGGCGTTTGCGGCTCGCGGCCGTCGAGTGCGTACAGCGCCATATGTCTGAAGTCCTTTTCGACGTACGTATGTTAGGCGTCATGCGCCTAATCACTCATCCTCAAGATCGACGTCGAGAATGACCAGCTGCAGCTGATAGCTGATTTCACCGTCTTCTTCTTCACGATAGAGCGGCGCGATGAACTCGTCGCCAACGAAGACCTCCGCCATGTCCGTCTTTTTCGGATGCGGAACGACGCGTAGTTCCTCTGTGTTGAAACGTTTGCGCAGGTAATGATGCAGACTATCTAGATCTTCTTTCAGCGACACGGGATGCCCTCATTCTCGTAAACTAACGGCTTGGGCCGCCACGATGTGCGACCCAACACGGCTATTGGTGTTTCGTGTGTCCGAGTCAGGACCGGTCGTCGGCAGACACCGGAAACAACTGGTCCATTGTGCGCGCCGGCTCCGGACAGCCTGCAGGGCCGACCACCTTGGCCGGCACGCCGGCAACGGTCGTTTTCGGCGGCACTTCCTTTAAAACAACGCTGCCGGCCGCGACGCGCGAGCAATCTCCAACACGAATATTCCCGAGGACCTTGGCGCCGGCGCCGATCAGCACGTTGTCACCGATCTTCGGGTGGCGATCACCGGACTCTTTACCCGTACCGCCCAGTGTCACGCCCTGTAGAATAGAGACGTTGTCGCCGATTTCCGCCGTCTGGCCGATCACAATGCCATGGCCATGATCGATCATGATGCCGACGCCGATCCGCGTCGCAGGATTGATGTCAACGGAGAATGCGCTCGAGGCCAAGCTCTGCAAATACAGCGCAAAGTCCTTTCGGCCCGCATTCCAAAGCTCGTGAGCAAACCGGTGGGCAACAAGCGCATGGAAGCCCTTGAAGTACAGGAACGGCTCAAGATAGCGCGTGCATGCCGGATCACGGTCGTACACGGCCGCAAGATCCGCGCGAAAACCGAGCCCCAGTTCCGGCTTCGTCTGCAGCACCGACTGGAACGTCTCGGTCAGCAGGTGCATATCGATGTCCGGCGTCGCAAGACGGCGCGCCACGCGCCGCGCAGCTGCGATTTCCAGCGTGTCATGCTGCAGGACATTGGCGAAGAATACGCTTCCGAGCACGGGTTCGCGCTCCATTGCGATCTCAGCTTCACGCCGCAACTCTGTCCAGACGGGATCCACTGGAGACAGTGCGGGGTTTGTCCGGAACTCGGACCGGGTAGATGTCGGCATTTCTCTGGTCTCCGGCCAACGGTAAACGTGCTGAGCTTGAGGGCTAAAGCTGCGGTTCCATCAAGTCAATGTGGGGTCTGTTCCGCCTGCGCCCACCACGCTACCGAAATTCTCTGTTAAGAAGTTGGTCTTTTTCTTTCGCAGTCGCGAACATGGGACAGTTCAGCATGGTTTTTCGGTTGAGCAGGCGACCTACGAAACCAGTTGCCTCAGCACCTTGCAAGTTCGGGCGAAGTTTTCCGATATCCATCAAACTGCAAAACGCCTCAGGATCGCAGGCGGTCCGACGGGCCCGGACTGGTTAATTTTCTTCGGCAGTGCACAACACTTCTTACTTGCAGGCCGCGACGAGACACTCCTAAATCGCGCGAGTGTCGGCCACATAAGCCCGTGCGAAACCGGGCAGGCCAGCCGACAAGGGAGGCATACGATGACGTTTAGTCAACGGATGAATTTCGTGGCGGTTCTGATCGCCTTCTCGTTTGTTACGGCGATTGTGTTAGGGTTGCTGTAACTGCGTCCTGACGTTCGGCGGCAGTTGAGCCCTACGGGTCCCAGGGCCTATATTGCCGCCGAACCTACCGTTTGATGGCATAGCCGATCACGGCT
Organism: Pseudomonadota bacterium; assembly: GCA_039186015.1. Classification (GTDB taxonomy): domain Bacteria; phylum Pseudomonadota; class Alphaproteobacteria; order Rhizobiales; family Hyphomicrobiaceae; genus JBCBWG01. The sequence continues at coordinate 35,874 of JBCDAH010000007.1, read as the reverse complement.
CCAATCAGCGGATACAGAAGTGTTTGGATCGTGATCACGCGTTCGATCGCGATCCGAATATCTGGAACAACGGCAAGCGCAGCAAACGCAGCGGCTCCGGCGATGGCAAACACCAGCGTCGCGATCGACGGGCGCGGCACATCCTTAAGTACGAGTGCGCCCAGCATCCCGACCAGCCACACCACGATTGCGAAGACCAACGCATAAGCAAAAATCGTAAAATTGCTGGGAATAGCGAACGGTAGTGTGTCCAGTAGGCGCGGGATCTCCGACATCAGTCGCCACGCGATCACCACCTGGAATAGGATCAGTACCAGCCGTCCGAGCATGTGCGCCCCCTCACAGAACCAGCATACAGACGCGCTTGCCCTGCCCCAGAGACGGCGTCAATGGTCACGGGGCAGAATTCATGGATACGCGCCGTGAATAGGCTCCAAGGTGCAACATCGTCATGCTGCAGCGCTGGCCACCTCGTCCTTGGGGTCGTAGTTGAGCACGGGCGCGAGCCATCGCTCGGCTTCAGCGGTCGACCATCCTTTGCGCCGGGCATAGTCTTCCACCTGATCGCGGTTGACCTTTGCAACACCGAAGTAATGCGCCTCCGGGTGCGCGAAGTACAAGCCGCTCACGGATGCGCCGGGCGCCATTGCATAGCTTTCCGTTAGTATCATTCCCGCCTGCGCTTCGGCGTCGAGAAGGCGGAACACGGTCGCTTTTTACGGATTATCGGGTTGCGCCGGATAACCGGGCGCCGGGCGAATGCCGTCGTACGTTTCCGCGATGAGTTCGTCGTTCGACAGCGCCTCGTCAGGCGCATAGCCCCAGAGCTCGCGGCGCACGCGCATATGAAGGTGCTCGGCAAATGCCTCGGCCAGACGATCCGCTAGGGCTTTCAGCATGATCCGACCGTAGTCATCTATCTCTGGGAAGTGGGCTGCCAGCGCTTCGTCTTCGCGATGCCCTGCCGTCACCGCGAAACTACCGATATAATCGGCGACACCGCTGTCTGTCGGCGCAACGAAGTCCGCAAGCGCTGTATGGGCACGCTTATTGCTGCGATCGCGGGCGATCTGCTGACGCAAGGTATGCAGGGTTGCCAACCGCTCGGTCCGGGACTCGTCCGTGAAAACAGCAATATCGTCGCCATCCGTGTTGGCCGGCCAGAAGCCCACCACTCCGTCTGCACGCAGCCAGCCTTCGCGTACAATCCGCTCCAGCATCGCCTTGGCGTCGGCAAACAGCTTCCGCGCTTCGGGACCGACCTTGTTGTCGTCGAGAATCTGCGGATAACGCCCACGCAATTCCCAGGTTGAAAAGAACGGCGTCCAGTCAATGGTCTCTGCGAGCGCTCCGAGATCGTAATCGGTAAAGGCGCGCGTGCCGATAAAGCTCGGTGGTGTGGGCCGATAGGTGTCAAAACTGGGTCGGAACCGATTTGCGCGAGCATCGGCAATCGAGATGCGCAGCTTTTTGGTTTGACCCGCAGTGTATGCATTTCGCGCTTTGTCATAGTCGCCGCGGATGGTTGCAATATAGGGCTCGCGTTCTGTTTGCGAAAGCAATGCGGAGACGACACCAACCGCCCGGCTCGCATCGGTCACGTGGATCGCCTGGCAGTTGAGGTAGTTCGGGCTGATCTTAACCGCAGTGTGAACACGGCTGGTCGTCGCGCCACCGATCAGCAACGGGATATCGAACCCTTGACGCTGCATCTCCGCTGCGACATGGCACATCTCATCGAGGGACGGCGTGATCAGCCCGGATAGACCAATGATGTCGACCTTTTCCGCTACGGCCGTTTCAAGAATCTTGGCCGCCGGAACCATGACGCCGAGATCAACCACCTCATAGTTGTTACACTGCAGCACGACGCCAACGATGTTCTTGCCGATGTCGTGGACATCGCCTTTCACGGTCGCCATCAGCACCTTGCCAGCCGCGCTGCTGGCGCTCTCGCCGGCGGCCTCCTTCTCGGCCTGGAGATAGGGCTCGAGATAAGCGACGGCCTGCTTCATAACCCGCGCGGACTTCACGACCTGCGGCAGGAACATCTTGCCATCGCCAAACAGATCTCCGACGACGTTCATGCCGGCCATCAACGGCCCTTCAATGACATGCAGCGGTCTGCCGAGGGCTTGGCGCGCCTCTTCCGTATCGGCTTCGATGAAGTCCGTGATGCCGTGGATCAGCGCGTGTTTGATGCGCTCCTCCGTTGTGCCTTCGCGCCAGGTCAAGTCGGGGCCGGACTGCTTGGACCCATCGCCCTTGAACCGATTGGCCGCGTCCAACAGCCGGTCTGTTGCATCCGCGCGCCGATTGAGAATGACGTCCTCGCAAAGCTCGCGCAGCTCGGGGTCGATCTGGTCGTAAATGTCGATCTGACCGGCATTGACAATGCCCATGTCCAACCCGGCGGCAATCGCGTGATAGAGGAACACCGAGTGCATCGCCTTGCGGACCGGCTCATTGCCACGGAACGAAAACGAAAGGTTGGAGATGCCGCCCGAGATATGAGCGTACGGCAATGTCGCTTTGATCTCACGGGCCGCCTCGATGAAGTCCATGCCGTAGGTATTGTGCTCCTCAATTCCGGTCGCAACGGCAAAGACATTCGGGTCGAATATGATGTCCTCCGGCGGGAAGCCGATTCTTTCCGTCAGGATCTGGTAGGCACGGGAACAGATTTCGACTTTACGGTCCTTGGTCTCGGCCTGGCCGGTTTCGTCGAAGGCCATGACCACAACGGCTGCACCGTAGCGCAGGACTTTTCGCGCCTGGGCGACGAAGTCATCCTCCCCCTCTTTCAGACTGATCGAATTGACGATCGCCTTGCCTTGGACGCACTTCAGCCCCGCCTCGATAACCGACCATTTGGACGAGTCGATCATGATGGGGATTCGCGCGATGTCGGGTTCGGATGCGATCAGGTTCAGGAACGTGACCATCGCCTGCTCGCTGTCGAGCAGGCCCTCATCCATGTTCACGTCCAGGACTTGGGCCCCGTTATCGACCTGTTGGCGTGCGACGGCGACGGCCGTCTCATAGTCACCGGCCTCGATTAGCTTGCGGAAGCGCGCGGAGCCTGTGACATTCGTGCGCTCGCCGATATTGACGAAGCTTGCTGCTGCTGACCTGCTCACGCTCTGTTCTTCCTTGTTTTCTGCGCGCTAGGACAGCGCAAACCAAAGCCCGACGCCGGCCGCAACGACGATGACGACAGTCGCAATCAGTCTTAATGACCGCCCGCTGTCTGCCGGCTCAGTCTCACGGCTTGTGCGGGCTGTTTCTCCACGGCCCGATCTCGGAGACACTTCAACGACCGGGCGCCACGTTCCATGCGTCCGGGCCGTGCCCAAGAGCCAGTCCGTCAGCGCGGTACTGACCACTTGGCCAATGGTCTGGTCCGAGACCGGCGTCTTCGGCTCCGCCGCGTTGTCGGCTTCCAGCGCGACCGTCGCGCTGAAGGCTGGTTGCGCAGCATCGGGCTCGAACGTCACGTGGCACGTCATGCCGGCACCGACTTGATGCGAGACGGCATCACGAAGCGTCTCGGATACGCTCTGTTGATTGCACTCGAGAACCATCATCACATCCGCCAACCGTCGTTCTCGGGCCGCCTGCTGATCCTGCGCTGGGGCGGCCGGTCCGCTTGTGTCCGCTGCAACAAGTGAGATCGTGCCTGCCAACTCCACGACGTGTTTCTGCCGCATCGCCAAATCCTTGCCCTGCCCCTTAGGCTGTCGGCGGTCCATTGGTTGAGATCACACTGCATGAACAAACGGTTCAAGGCCCGACAGCCGCATCGCGGGTTCTAGCTCGGGTATCGGTCGCGGACCATGCTTGGCGCAGGCTGTGACAAGCGCCGCGATATGTTCCGGCGTCGAGCCGCAACATCCACCCACCACGTTGACGAGCCCGTCTGCCGCCCAGCTCTCCATTTCGGTTGCCATCTGTTCGGGCGTTTCGTCGTACTCGCCCATGGCATTTGGCAAACCGGCGTTGGGATATGCGGACACGCGGACATCCGCTACGGCCGCAAGTTCTGAAACATGCGGACGCATCAATTCTGCGCCGAGCGCGCAGTTCAAACCGATTGCGAACGGTTTCAGGTGACGCATGGCGTACCAGAAAGCCTCAACGGTCTGGCCCGACAACGTCCGGCCCGAGCGGTCGGTGATCGTGCCCGAAATCATAATGGGTATGTCGCGGCCAACAGCCTCGATCACGTCAAGGGCAGCGACGCCGGCCGCCTTGGCATTCAACGTGTCAAAGATCGTCTCAATCAAAATGATGTCTGAGCCGCCGTCGATCAGGCCGCGGATCTGTTCGCCATAAGCAGTCGTCAATTCATCGAACGTGACGTTACGAAACCCAGGATTATTCACGTCAGGCGAAATCGAGGCGGTCCGATTGGTCGGACCGACGGCGCCGGCAACGAAACGCGCCCGGTCCGGGTCGCGCGATATCGCGGCCGTTACCGCCTCACGTGCCAACTGTGCCGCAGCGACGTTGATCTCGTAGGACAGCTCTTCCATGTTGTAATCGGCGAGCGAGATGCACTGGGCGTTGAACGTATTCGTGCCAATGATGTCGGCACCGGCAGCCAAATAACCGGCGTGGATCTCGCGTATGATATCGGGCTGTGTCAGTACGAGCAGGTCGTTGTTGCCAGCAATGTCTGACGCCCAATCGGCAAATCTATCACCCCGATAATCGGCTTCGGTCAGCTTGTGCTGCTGGATCATCGTCCCCATTGCGCCATCCAGGAAGAGGATGCGTTCGGCGGCGAGGCGCTGGAGTTCGTCACGCACATGGGTCATGAATTCACCGCCTGCTTGTACGGCACCGGAACATGCGGGCGGATACTGAGAAGCTGACAAATGGCGTAGACCAGTTCGGCGCGGTTCAGGGTGTAGAAATGGATGTCGGTTACGCCGCGATCGACCAGGTCCGTCACCTGTTCTGCCGCGACCGCCGCCGCAACAAGGTGCGATGTTGCAGGATCCTGATCGAGACCATGGAATCTCTGCGCCAGCCACGCCGGGACGCTGGCGCCGGTCTTCTCTGCGAAGTTTGCCACCTGTTTGAAATTGTGGATTGCAACAATGCCCGGAACAATCGGGCACTGAATTCCGGCTGCCACTGCGTCGTCGACAAACTTCAGATAATGCGCGTTGTCGAAAAAGAACTGGGTGATCACCCGGTCCGCGCCGGCATCTATTTTGGCCTTGAGATTGTCAATGCAAGCGGCCGGGCTCTCGCTCTCGGGATGCACTTCGGGATAGCCACCGACGGAGACTTCGAACGGCGCGATCCGTTTGATTCCGGCCGTCAGTTCGGCCGCATTTGCATAGCCATCCGGATGCGGCTCGTAGGCGGTACCGACGCCGCCGGGTGGGTCTCCGCGCAGTGCCACGATATGGCGAACGCCGGCGTCCCAATAGGCGCGAATGACGTCGTCGACCTCTCCGCGGCTAGCGCCAACGCATGTCAGATGGGCCGCAGGCGCAAGGTCCGTTTCGCGCACGAGCCGCGCAACAGTTGCATGCGTCCGCTCGCGCGTGGATCCGCCTGCACCGTAGGTGACGGACACAAAGGTTGGTTCCAGCGGCGACAAACGCGCGATGGCGGCCCACAAAGCCTGTTCCATCTTGTCCGACTTCGGCGGAAAGAACTCGAACGAGACCGCGATCTCACCCGCCGCGAGCGTACGACTTTTGCGTTCAGTTTGGCTCATGTCCCTCGACGTCTCCGTAGCTCCACCACCTTCAGCGATCCGTGGCCGGGTGTGTGGCATCTGGCGAAAATTGCTCAGGCTTGCGGGCCAACCAGATCAGAACGCGTAACTGGCTCTGGCCGTCGTCCGCCTGCTCGGCTGGCAAGACATTGTCCGTCGTCTCAACACGCAGGCCTGCCGCAGCGATCCAATCGCTCAACCGGTCTTCAGGAATGCCGAGGTGCGTGTGCGCAAATCGCTCCCGAAACGCCTCGCGGTCGTGCGGTGCGAAGTCGACGATCAATAGTCGCCCATTCGGTGCGAGGACGCGGGCGGCTTCTGCAATGGCCCGCTTCGGCTCGCTCAAGAAGTGAAGCACCTGGTGCATGATGATCACGTTGCTCGTGCCATCGGGCAAACTCAGGTTGTAGATGTCGCCGTGGCGAACCTGCGCATGTCTGAGATCTACTTTTTCGATCCGGGACCGCGCATAACTCAACATGGATTGGTTCGTATCGATCCCGATGCCGCGCTCGAACAACGGCGCGAACAACTCCAGGATCCGCCCGGTGCCTGTGCCTAAGTCCAGCAAGGTGCCAAACGGTCCAGAGCCCAGCACCTCCGACATCGCGGCTTCGACCACGGAGCCATCCATGTGAAGCGCGCGCAGTTCGTCCCAAGCCCCGGCATGGGCTTCGAAGAACGTCTGCGCATGCCTGGCGCGGTCCTCAATCAGCGCGCGGGCGCGTTCCGCGTCGCGCCGCAATACGTCGTCACCGGCATCCAGCCAACTGACGATCGTTCCGGCAACGCCCTGCCCTGCTGTCAGCTCAGCCAGCCGGAGATTGACCCATCCGCCTTCGCGAAACCGATCAATAAGCCCGGCTTCACCCAGCAGTTTAAGATGTCGACTAATGCGCGGTTGAGACTGACCGAGAACGTGCGTCAGATCTTTGACCGTCAGCTCGTACTTCGCGAGCAGCGCCAGAATGCGCAAACGCGTCGGCTCTGCCGCTGCCTTCAACGCAACGACAGCCCGATCGGCACTCAACTTGTCCCGCGACCACACTTCATTCATGCTCAAATGATATAAACATATCTTTATGTGTCAAGTTGATCGTCACCCCTCAGTCTATCGTGTCGAAGTGTTACGCAGGTTAAAGCGACGGTAAGCACAGTTGGTCTAGCTTCAGACGCGGATGTCGGAGGCTGGAATGGCAAATTCTTGGATTGATTATATTGCGTGTGAACGCGCAGAAGCGGCGCCCACTGTTCGCGTGCACTGTCGCGGGTCTTGGATCTCAGCGATCGGCTATGGATTTGCAGCTACACTCACAACGGTTTTAATTGTCGTACCGATTGTCGTCGTCGCAGTACAGCTGGCAGTCTCGCCGCAATTCGCTGCCTCGGTCCCGGCAGACGGCGCAACCATGTCGGCGTTCGCGAAGCTGATTGTCGCGGGCCTTTGCGGACTGACGGCCGTTGTTTGGTGTGCCGTTCATGCCTGGCGTGCGGGCAGTTGGCGCTTGAACGTCGAGATCCGGGATGGACACGTTCGGCTGACGCGGCACACGCTTTGGCGACAAACCTCTGAAGTTCTACCGCTGACAGCCTTCGATGGGCTCACGGTGCGCCCATACACCACGGTCGACGGCCGCTACGAAATCCTGCAACTCTGCCAGGGTGTTAAGGGACTGGCGATCCCGCTGAGTAAAGGCACCCACATCCCCATGGACTTTGCCCGCGACATTGCGGATCGTCTCGGAGTGCCGCTGCTCATGTCGTCTCGAGACGGCGCAGTGTCACATATCGCTCAAGCGTCGGCGTCTGCTCCAACAGCACGACCGGTGCTCGCGGGGACGTGAGTGCAGAGAGGTGCGGCAAGCCTGCACTGGTGAATTGCTACATGGCGCAAATGATGCGATTTGGCCGTAATCAGCATCCATTTTGCAGTATGACCGACGCGCGTTACACGATGCAATCTAGGTGAGCAAACACACAAAGCGGAAAAAGAGATGGCGCGAGCATCCCAAGCGAACTTGTTCCCCGGCTTTGCGGGCTGGACATTGGCGTCTCTTCTAATGGTTGCGGTTGGCGCAACGCTTTGGACGTCATCAGCCCAGGCCGAAGATGCTGCGGTTAGCTTCATGCGTCGGACGGCCAACGAGCTTATGGGTGCCCAGCGCCAAGGAACGGCGGCCTCTTTTGTGCGAGTGATCAATCGCTACGGACATGTGCCGGCCATCGGCATGGACGCGTTGGGAAGCTATCGTAAGGGCCTGCGCCCGGCGTCGCGCAAGTCTTACTACAAAGGCCTGGTTCGCTTCATTGCCCGATACGCCGCGAACGAGTCTCCCAAGTACAGGGTCAGTCGCGTCGAGTTCAAAGGCCCCGGCGTTCGCGACGGGCGCCATGTGCTCGTCGACAGCTCTGTTCTTTTGGCGGATGGCTCACGCTACGACGTGCGCTGGATGCTGGTGCCCCGCGGCAAGACGTTCCGCGTTCGCGATGCCCAGGTTCTTGGCTTCTGGATCAGCCCATTCCTCACTCGGTTGTTCGAGAACTATATTGGTGAGAACGGCGGCCGTGTCGACGCGCTGGTTATGGCGCTGAATCGCTGAGCTTGATTGACGCGATTTGACGGAAATCGCTGCTATGTGCGGTTTCTCTCACACGCGTTTGTCTCAATGAAAAAGGGGCCATGCGGCCCCTTTGCGCTTTTGCGGTCCGTCCGGTTCGACGACAGTTGCGTCACCAACCCGTCGCCAAGAACTAGCGGCGCTTGCTGCGCGAACGATGGCGAACCTTCCAGACATACCGCTTGCGGACATGCGCTTTGCGCGGCACGCGCTTGAACAGCTTCCAGAAGTCCGAGTGGCTACGACGCACATGCTTGCGACGGACGCGCTTCGGCGCAACATACGGCTTGCGCGGCACCCGTGCGAACAGGGCACGCAGCTCAGCATGCGCTTTCCGAGAGGCCTCGCGCCGCTTCGCCCAACGATCATGGCTCCGCTTGCGCGTGTGGACCACACGCTTGCGCGGTGCTCGACGGAAGAGCACCCAGTGCCGTTTGGCCTTCTTGGCCTTGCGGTGCTTGTGTGCGCCGGCATCAGCGATGTCGGCCACAGGGACGTTTATGACAAAGGCGGTCGCCAGTGCGAGCGCGAAAGAAGTCAGCCAACGCATATTATCACTCCAATTGGTTCGCATGCGAGAGGCGTGGCGCGATACCACCAACCCGCGCTGGGGGACAGCGCGCGCTACCCTCCCGCTTAACCGGAACAATCGCGCTCGGGTAATTTCTTAATCGGTTTCGTAAACGCGACTTCACCTCTTTCCAGCAATATGTTGCATGCCTTGAGGTGGATCATTTCTCTTTAAAATTTACAACATACTGATATTAAATTCATTTTTGCAGCTTTGACCGACCCTGCCCACTACAGCCTTCGTCCGGCCGACTCATCAACGATAACTGATGGTGCACACATGACTGGCCAACTGTTGCATGGATGCAGCAGCCCGGTCGCCGGTCGCCTCAGCTGAACGCCGCTGTCCCGCAAGACTGAACCGCGGATTGCGGCGGGCCACCTTGCTTCAGCCCTTTGGTGGGACAATCCGATAACCCAGGGCAACAATGGCCTTCAGGGTCTCTATTGCCGTTCGGCGATCGTATTCACGCTCATCATCCGGCAACTCGGCATATGGCACCAGAGACGGGTGTTGGCGCTTCGCGTCGTCGCGCATCGGGCCGTGTGTCCAACCGTCCAAGAACCGCTGACGCGCCCAGACATCGTGTGTGCTTTCCGCGAGCGTTTCCGTGAGTGCGACCAGGTCATCGTCCAGAACAACGTTGGACGTATCGATCGGCTTCGGTGTGTATTGGGTCATCTGCTTAGGCCTATCACGGACATGGTGCAGACTAAGGCCGCCGCGGCGTGGCATGCAAACTTCAAACCGCAGGCCAGTTTAGACGAAACCTGCAAAATCCTCTGCACTGACTTGTTTTTCCGCCGCCTCTTGCCCCCAACGCCGCAGCGTCGGCATGGTGGTGACGCTATCAATGGCATGCATTTTCTGGCGCTCAGCGCCCGTCGCGGAAATGTCGAATGCTGCAGGGACAAGGCCACCCGCCTCCAACGCGACGTCGTAGCGCTGAAAGCGTAGAAGCTCCCGATCTGGGTCACCGCCGGTCAGTCCATGCACCAAAAGCTCGCCATCCAGGCCGCCAATCTCCGTGTTCAGCCGCCAGCTGAACCGAGGGTGTGACACGGATTGCAGCACCTTCAGTACGAGCACCGACGTATCTGAGATAATCGATTGCAGCGTCTTGGCAGCGAACGCGGCCTCCTCAATGTCATCACACATTTGCTGCCCCAGCAGACGGCGCACAATGCCGCCGGAGATGACCTTCTCCCGGCGGTCAATCGGCGTGCGATGCATGCCTGTACCGACCGAAATCATAAGGAGATCTTCTGGTGTCAGCGACCAGTTCAGGTGATAGGCCGGAAGGCCGGCCATAAACAGCATCTGAAGGGCCGGGTTGTTGTGCGGTGAGACCCCGCCGTCGACAAACAGGCCCTTCTGCTCGTTGCCGAAGCGATCGGTATGAATTGAGATCTCGCTCGGTGTGAATAAGAACGGTGCCGCCGTGCTCGCGCGGATCAGCGATGCGAGCTTGAAGCGTTTGTTCCCATCCCACTCCGGTCCATCCTCATAATAGGGCATCCGAGGATTGTTGCTCAAAACCCAGACCGAGCCCGTGTCGGCGCGCTTGGCGATGATCGCGAGGCCTGTTTGTAGGAGATCCGATCCCAGCGTCTCATCCTGGACGATAGCGCGAACGCCTTTGACCAACGGCCGCTCGTCAAATCGGCATTGGCCGAACATGGTCATGCGACCTGAAAAAATTTTCGGGGCGAGGTCATTGAACCGCGCTTCGATTTCGTCAACTTCGTACCCGAGGGAGACCATGGTCGCGATCATCGATCCGACGGAGGTTCCCGCGACCAGATCGAAGACGTCTGACAAGCGCAAGTCGGTATAACCAGTTTGTTCCCGCAGCACGGTCTCCATACGCTTGAGGAACATGATCGAAATGATGCCGCGCGTCCCGCCGCCATCGAGCGTCAGAATGCGTTTCTTGCCTGGTGCGAAGAGGCGATCGCGGCCAATCATGTGGGTGGTCGTGTCTGACATAAAATCCCCGCCGCGTCGTGCCTATAGCGGGCGGAGGCCGGGCACACACCGGCCGCTGCACCACTTAAATCTCTGGCAAGTTTGAACCTCAGTATTTGAACCCCAGCATTTGAACCCAAGTCTTGATGGGCTCAAACCGCTTAGCGTTCGAACCGCTTGAACTTGATCCGATGTGGTTCCACCGCCGCATCTCCGAGGCGACGCTTTTTGTCTTCTTCGTAGTCGGCGAAGTTGCCCTCAAACCATTCCACATGGCTGTCGCCTTCGAAGGCGAGGATGTGGGTCGCCAACCGGTCCAAGAAGAAGCGATCGTGGCTGATGACCACGGCACAACCGGCAAAGTCCTCAAGTGCAGCTTCAAGCGCGGACAACGTCTCAACGTCCAGATCGTTGGTCGGCTCGTCGAGCAGCAGAACGTTTCCGCCTTCCTTCAAGAGCTTGGCGAGGTGGACACGGTTGCGCTCACCACCGGAGAGCAATCCGACTTTCTTTTGTTGATCGGGACCCTTGAAGTTGAACCACCCGCAGTAGGCGCGACTGTTCACTTCCCGCTTGCCGAGCTGAATCTGATCCATGCCGCCCGAAATCTCTTCCCAAACGGACTTGTTGTCGTCGAGGTGCCCACGCGACTGGTCGACATAGGAAATCTTGACGCTATCGCCGACGCGGACATCGCCGTCATCGGGCGTCTCGTCGCCAACGAGCATCTTGAACAACGTCGATTTGCCTGCACCGTTGGGGCCGATAACACCGACGATTCCGCCCGGCGGCAGGCGGAACGACAAGTCGTCGATCAGAAGGCGCTCGCCAAAGCCCTTCGTGAGTTCTTGCGCTTCGATCACGACATTGCCGAGCTTGGGGCCAGGCGCAATCTGGATCTGGGCGTGACTGATGTCGCCGCGCCCGGCCTCTTCCGCCAGCTTCTCGTAGGCCTGAATGCGCGCCTTGGATTTGGCCTGCCGGGCTTTCGGGCTGGATCGGATCCATTCGAGTTCGCGTTTGAGCGCCCGTTGGCGGGATTCCTCCTGCCCCTTCTCAACTTCGAGACGTTTCGCTTTTTGCTCGAGCCAACTCGAATAGTTCCCTTTGTAAGGGACGCCATGCCCGCGATCGAGCTCAAGCGTCCATTCGGTAATATTGTCGAGGAAGTAGCGGTCGTGCGTGACAAGGATCACGCAGCCGGCATATTCGCGCAGGAACCGCTCCAGCCACGCCACGGACTCGGCGTCCAAGTGGTTTGTCGGCTCATCGAGCAAAAGAATGTCCGGCTTCGATAGCAACAGCTTGGTCAGCGCCACGCGGCGCTTTTCGCCACCCGAAAGACTCGTGACATCGGCATCCCCGGGTGGACAGCGCAACGCATCCAGCGCTTGCTCGTCTTGCGAGTCGAGGTCCCACAGATCCAGGCTGTCGATCTGATCCTGAAGTTCGGCCATTTCATCTGCCGTCTCTTCAGAGTAGTTCGCGGCGAGTTCGTTGAAGCGATCGACCAACGCTTTCTTTTCAGCCACGCCCTCCATGGCGTTCTCGATCACCGACTTGTCGGGATCGAGTTCCGGTTCCTGCGAAAGGTAGCCCACCTTGACGCCATCGGCAGCCCAGGCCTCCCCGTTGAAGTCCTCGACCTGGCCGGCAAAAATCTTGAGCAATGTGGACTTACCAGCGCCGTTCACGCCGACAACGCCAATTTTCGCGCCCGGCAGAAATGACAGGGAGATATCCCGGAGAACCTGCTTTCCGCCGGGATAGGTCTTGGACACTTTTTGCATGTGGTAGACGTATTGCGGCGTGGCCATGCGATGGCTCCATGTCGACTGAAACACTTCGGTTTTCGCTGGCACCGTCCATTGTCCCGCCCCGGCGCCCAACTCATCGTTTTGAGGGCGGCTAGGCGCGGAATGTGGGCCGGCAAAGCGATCCGCCTAGGGCGGCAGTGCACTAGGTGGTCCGGTGAGGGGCAACGTGTAGCCGATCACGAAAGACGGCTCAACGTCGGTTGTGTACCCTCGAGACTGACGGGAGGGGCTGACCAAGGAGCGGATCGCGCGCGATGATTTGTTCGTGTGAGTGCTGCAGGTCCGGCAAACTCTGCTAGAGTTCTCGCAGTGCCCATAACTCGCCGGCTTGCACAAGGCACCGTGCGTTGCAAAGGAGGCCGTGATGACGGACGTGTCCGAACCCACTCCGACAGATGCCGAAGAACCGGTTCATTTCATCTATTTCGCCGATCCCATGTGCTCGTGGTGCTATGGGTTCTCGCCAGTCATCGAGGCCATTAACGCCAGATTCTCGGACCGTTTGCCGATCCGGATCGTTGTCGGTGGACTGCGCGCCGGTAACACGAACGCCATGCGGCCGGAAGACAAGGATTACATTCGCAACGCATGGACGCGGGTTGGCGAGGCGACAGGCCAGCCGTTTGATTTCGCGTTTTTCGACCGCGAGGGGTTCGTTTATGACACCGAGCCCGCATGTCGCGCCGTCGTTGCCATGCGCCATCGCCATCCGGAACGCGCCCTGGCTTTCAAGGGCCAAATCAGTGTCGCGTTTTATCGTGATAATCGCGATACCACAGATGCGGATGTTCTTGCTGACATTGCTGCCGAATTCGGGGACGACCGAGACGCTTTCAAGGCCGATTTATTGAACCCGGACATCCGCAATGAAACGTTTCGCGATTTCTTGTTTTCGCAGCAATCCGGCGTGCAAGGCTTCCCGTGCCTCGTTGTTGGCAGCGATACGGCTGGGTTCAGCCTTGTTACGAATGGCTATCGACCTCTGGACGGGCTTCTGGAGGCCCTCGAAGGTTGGTTGGAAAAGCAGGCAGCTTAACATATGACTCGCGCCGCAACTCGAACAACCGTTGCGGTGCGCACGTCCATCTCACAGGTTTGAGACGCCGGTGAAGAAGAACCCGCCGAGGCCGACCGTAAAGACCAACGCACCGTAAAGACTGTGCTCCAGCCAGAAGGCCCAGAACGACCGGGTGGTTTCGTACCGATAGGCGAAGAGGATGCCGGCGACAGCGGTCCCGGCAACGGCAATGATGTTGTCAAAAATGATGTGGGCAAAGCCAAACAGCAGGCCGTTGATGAGAATAGCCAGCAACCGATAATCTCCGAAAAGCGGCCCGTAACGGTGAAAAAAGAACGTGCGATAGACCAGTTCTTGCGGCAAGACCGACGCGACCGGGTAAGCAAACATCACGAACTGCCAAAGTTCGGTTCGATATAATGGAAACGCCAAAAATCGATTTGGAAACCTAAGATACGTTGCAAGCGCAATGGCTGAGCCAACGACCAGAAATATGAGTAGAATACCAAGAACTGTTTTTAGCGAGATGCCGATTGAGAATTCTCGCGTCAAGCGAAAGCCATCGTCCCATAAAAGGTATACGATAAACGCAAGTAAAATGGGTTGGAGTACAACAAACAGAGGTAAATGGAACGTGTGAACGGCCCAAAGGATCGCAACTGGCGCACCCAGATAGAACAAGCCTAGCTCAACGAGAAGCCAGACACGCCTTGCAAACCGCGGCGTTCTGGCCATGTCGGGGCGCGTCAGAGATCCGCCTGCGGCGAGGATCGATTCCGCATCTGCGTGCAGCGCACGCGAAGACCCCTCGCTCAGCCAGCTCCGCCGCATCAAGTCCTCTGCCCCCAAATCGCGATGACGATTAAACGGCTACGATTGTTTCACGCCAAGCAGACCAGCGCCGACTGATCTCCCGGGCAATGTCGCCGGTCGAGTCTATCGGCTCATAGTGCCATGAAATGAATTGCGAGAGCGTTTCCGGCAAGGGGCGCGTTACCCCATGCGCCTGCAAGTTCTCGTGAAAACGCCGAAATTTTGATCTGCCTCCTGACGGGTGGAAGACGTAAACCGGTCGCCCGGTGGCGGCCGCTTCGCCCGTCATATTGATCGAGTCTGCCGTGACGACGAACGCCTCCGCGTGCGCCAGGAACTCCGGATAGCGATTTGGCCCGGTCGTCGCATCGATCACCAATCGCGGTGTGCCATGCGTTGCTGCCAGCGTCGCCTCGAGCAATTCCGCGTGCGTCCGGCGTGAGGGTGTGATCATGAAGCTGGCACCCAGAGCCACCAGGCTCTGCAAGGCGCTTGCAAACGCGGTGGTCTCTTGCCCTGAGAATGAGTATGCCGCACTCCGCCCGCCGATCAGGATGGCGATGCGCGGCTGCGGGAGCGCTGCGATATCGTCGGCCATGGTACCACGTAGCGCCGCGAGCCGTTCCGGTGTGAAGGGGTGCGGCGCGGTTGGGGTTGTAAACACGTTCGCACCACGCAAGCGATCGTGTGCCGGGACCCATATCATATCCGCAACATTGCGACCTGCGCGTGGATCCATGAGGTAGACCGAGAAGCACCGACCGGGTGCGACTTTGTGCAACGCTCGCAGGTATGGCGCGCTGCGACGTCCGACCGCGATGGCAATATCGGGCCAAGGCGGACCAAAGTCGCCGTCCTCGGCGCCGAATCGCGCTGCGGGGTCAACAGGTCCGAAAGGTGCCAGGATCCGATAGAGACCCGTTGGGTTGGCATGCTTGACCAACGCCTCAAGACCAAGCGCCGTTGCAATGCCCTCTGCCTGACGCGTGGAGCCTGCTTTGCCATCGGTAATCAGCCAAGCTCGCCGCCCCTCAAGGTCATCGGAGGCCAGGTTGCCTCGCTGGATGTCGGCTTGATTGACGTCCGTCGCCATCTCGTGTTCCCGAACAAATGTGCAAGACATCGGGCCGATGATTTGCCCGGCTGCCCCTGACCCCCTACACTGCGTTCAACATACAATCGAGGCCCAAACGGGTAATACTATCAGTGAGCCCAAAACTCGATCTGATCGACCTGCGAATCCTGCGCGAGCTTATGGCGGACGGTCGTCTTACGAATGTCGCTCTCTCGAAACGCGCTGGCATATCCGCTCCGCCGTGCCTACGGCGTGTCCGCGCCCTGGAACAGTCCGGTTTGATCAGTGGTTATCATGCCGACGTCGATGTTGAGCGGCTCGGCTTCTCAGTGACGGCCTATGTCATGGTCACGTTGCATAATCAGGCCGAGCGCGACCTGCGTGCCTTTGAGGACCGCGCCCTGGGTTGGGCGATGGTTCGCGAGGCCCACATGCTGTCTGGAGAGAGCGACTACATTCTCAAGTGCGTGGCACGAGATCTCACGGCGTTCCAGGACTTCCTCCTCAACACCGTGAGCGCCACGCCAAACGTTGCCAGCGTGAAAACGAACGTCGCGATTCGCCGTGTAAAGTATGAACCGGGCGTGGCCCTCATTGCCGGATGAGCCACAACCGGCGGCTTGAAACAGGACCTTACTTCCAGGATACGTCAAGTATCTCGTAGGCCTTGCTGCCCTTTGGCGTGACGACTTCAACGCTGTCGCCAACTGTCTTGCCGATCAGGGCGCGGGCAATGGGCGACGTGACAGACACACGGCCTTCTTTCACGTTGGCCTCAAGCTCACCCACGATCTTGTAGGCGACCTGATCTTCCGTGTCTTCGTCCTCAAGCGAAACGGTTGCGCCGAACTTCACAACATCGCCGGACATGGACGTCGGATCTATGACCTCGGCGCGCGAGAGCTTGTCCTCAAGTTCCGCAACGCGGGCTTCGTTCATGCCCTGCGCTTCCTTGGCGGCATGATACTCTGCGTTCTCAGACAGATCGCCGTGTGCGCGCGCCTCGGAAATCGCCGCGATGATTCGCGGGCGCTCTTCAGATTTCAGGCGCTGCAACTCGGCTTCCATCCTTTCGAAGCCTTCAACTGTCATAGGCACGCGGTCCATGGACATTCTTTTACGTCTCCTTATCGGTCCCACGCCTCAGTGGACGGACCTCCACGGATTGCCTCTTTCCGCGGATTTCAATCGCGGAATACGGTAAAAAACCCGGCCCGAAGATCGCCTGGCGATCGTCGGAACCCTGGCCTTTGACTTGCCGCTGAATCAACAAACGGTCCGAGCGCTTTCCCGGTGTCCGTCTGCTGGAGCAATGACCAGCAGAGCAGAGACTTCTCTGCAACACAATGCTGGTTTTTACGTGGTGAACATTGGCGCCTTACGCCACTCCCGGCCCGTATGCCTGAAGCGGAGCCACATTCAGCACATCCGCCTTGAGCGCACACACGGCCTCTGTCACGGCGGCTGCCCCAGCTACAGTGGTATAACAAGGGATATGGTTCAGCAAGGCAGTGCGGCGTATGTCCTTGGAGTCGACAAGGGCTTTCGCACCTTCGGTCGTGTTGAAAACCATCGCAATTTCATTGTTTTTCATTGCATCAACGATATTGGGTCGGCCTTCGAGCACTTTGTTGACAATCGTGCACGGCACACCGTTTTCGCCGAAAAAGCGCGCCGTTCCGCGCGTGGCCACAATATCGAAACCGGATTCGATGAGTTTGCGAACCGGCGCCAGAATCGCCTCCTTATCCCCATCCCGAACGGATACAAAAACGGATCCAGTCGTTGGCAATCTTTGACCTGCGCCAAGCTGGCTTTTGGCGAACGCCATCGCGAAATCGCGGTCGATGCCCATCACCTCGCCGGTTGACTTCATTTCGGGCCCCAGGATGGGATCGACTCCCGGGAAGCGCACGAACGGCAGCACCGCTTCCTTGACGGCTACGTGAGTCAACTGACGGGATGTCAGTTCAAAGTTCGCGAGAGGCTGGCCGGCCATCACGCGCGCTGCGATACCCGCAATCGGCTGACCGATCACCTTGGCGACAAACGGCACCGTACGGCTGGCTCTTGGATTCACTTCGATGATGTAGATCGCACCATCCTTGACAGCGAACTGCACATTCATCAGGCCGACGACGCCAAGTGCTTCAGCGAGCGCCTTGGACTGGCGCTCCAGCTCGGCAATCGTTTCGCCATCCAGCGAATGCGGCGGCAGTGAACACGCAGAATCTCCGGAGTGAATGCCGGCTTCTTCGATGTGTTGCATGATCCCGGCGACATGCGTCGAGGTGCCATCGGATAAGCAATCGACATCAACTTCGATTGCGTCTGTCAGGTAGCGATCAATCAATAGCGGGCGGTCCGCCGATACGGCGAGTTCCGATGGCCGCTCTAACGTCGCGGATAGATGGGTGACGTACCGGTCCACCTCGGCGCCATCATGGACGATCTCCATCGCCCGTCCGCCGAGCACGAACGACGGACGGATAACCACAGGATATCCGATCGAATCCGCCACGGCGCGTGCTTCGTCGGGGTCTTTTGCGATCCCGCTCTCCGGCTGCCGCAAGTTCAGGCGCGTAATGAGGTCCCGGAAACGATCGCGATCTTCGGCAAGCTCAATCGCATCCGGCGGGGTGCCCAGGATCGGTATCCCGGCCGTCTCCAGCGCCGTGGCAAGCTTGAGCGGAGTCTGGCCGCCGAACTGGACGATGACGCCTTTGACCGTACCGTTGGTCTGCTCCGCCTCGATAATTTCAAGTACGTCTTCCGCTGTCAGCGGCTCGAAGTAGAGCCGGTCTGATGTGTCGTAGTCGGTTGAGACCGTTTCCGGATTGCAGTTGACCATAATGGTCTCGAACCCGGCTGCCGATAGCGAAAAGCAGGCGTGGCAGCAGCAATAGTCAAACTCGATGCCCTGCCCGATGCGGTTCGGCCCGCCACCGAGAATGACGATCTTTTCTCGGTCCGACGGCAGAGCTTCCGATTGCGCAGCGCTGTTGAGTGCCCGTTCGTACGTCGCGTACATGTAGGCTGTCGGACTGGCGAACTCCGCGGCACAGGTGTCGATGCGCTTGAAGACGGGACGGACACCCAGTTTTGCGCGATGCGCCTTGATGTCCGCCTCGGTCAGCCCCGCAAGATGTGCAAGACGAGCATCGGAAAAGCCCATAGCTTTCAACGTGCGCATATTGTCCGCATCGGCCGGCAGCCCGTGCGTGCGCACGCGGTTTTCCGCGTCAACGATTTCGCCAAGGCGGTCGATGAACCACGGGTCATACTTGCAGAACGTATGGATCTGCTCCGGGTCCGTTCCCAAGCGCATAGCCTGCGTGACCTTGAGAATCCGGTCCGGCGTGGGCGTTGAAAGGGCGGCTCGGATCACGTTCTTGTCGTCGCCCGCACCGAGACCGTCCAAAACGACATCATCGAGGCCTGTAAGCCCGTTCTCCATGGAGCGCAGCGCTTTCTGCAAGCTCTCGTGGAACGTCCGGCCGATGGCCATCACTTCACCGACCGACTTCATCGACGTGGTCAATGTCGGGTCGGCGCCTGGGAACTTTTCGAAGGCGAAACGCGGAATCTTGGTAACCACATAATCGATGGTCGGCTCAAACGAGGCCGGCGTCGCGCCGCCTGTGATATCGTTCTGGAGTTCGTCTAGCGTGTAGCCGACCGCCAGGCGCGCCGCGACCTTGGCGATGGGGAAACCGGTGGCCTTCGACGCCAGTGCTGAGGAGCGAGACACCCGCGGATTCATTTCGATAACGACAAGGCGCCCGTCGGCGGGATTGACGGCAAACTGGACGTTCGAGCCGCCGGTTTCGACCCCGATCTCGCGCAATACCGCAATCGATGCATTGCGCATGATCTGGTACTCGCGGTCCGTTAGCGTGAGCGCCGGTGCAACGGTAATCGAGTCCCCCGTATGCACGCCCATGGGGTCGACGTTTTCGATCGAGCAAATGATGATGCAGTTGTCGGCGCGGTCGCGCACGACTTCCATCTCATACTCCTTCCATCCCAGGACGCTTTCTTCGATCAGCACCTGGGTGGTCGGCGACGCATCGAGGCCGCGCTCGACAATCTCGATGAATTCGTCGCGGTTATAGGCGACACCACCGCCCGTGCCGCCCAGCGTGAACGACGGGCGGATGATCGCCGGCAGCTTGACGATTTCGAGCGCTGCCGTGGCTTCCACCATGGTGTGGGCCAACATTGATTTCGGCGTTTCGAGGCCGATCCGGTCCATCGCCTCACGGAACAGTTGCCGGTCCTCGGCCTTGTCGATGGCTTCGGCATCCGCGCCGATCATTTCAACCCCGAGCGCCTGGAGCACCCCGTTCTTATGCAGGGCCAGCGTGGTATTCAGCGCTGTTTGCCCGCCCATGGTCGGCAGAATCGCATCCGGCTTTTCCTTGGCAATGATCTTTGCCACGACGTCCGGGGTGATCGGCTCGACGTAGGTCGCATCCGCCATGTCCGGGTCGGTCATGATGGTTGCGGGGTTCGAGTTCACAAGGATGATTCGATACCCTTCAGCTTTCAGGGCTTTGCAGGCCTGAGTACCGGAGTAATCGAACTCGCACGCCTGGCCGATAACAATCGGGCCGGCGCCGATGATGAGGATCGATGAAATGTCTTCGCGTTTTGGCATGGCGGCTGCGATATAATGTGAGCTGAGGGCGTTTGGCTAGCACGTAGGTAACAGAGTTGAGGGATGGCGTGCACTAAAGTTGCCGGTCGTCTCCTGACGGGCGGCGTGCAGGAACGCGCCTTTGTCGGGCTTCATGTTCAGGCTTCATGGACTTCAGACCCCTGAATTCGCTAGATTGTCGCCGTTGTCCAAGACTCCATTGCAGGCCATCGGGATGCTTCAGCGCGGTCCTTGGGTTGCTGGTTCGGCTTAGTTGGCGTCATAGCAGCCGCCGACTGAACAAATCACAACGCCAAAAACAGCGGGCGGCAACGCGCGTTGGAGACCATGTCAGCTTCATCTCACCAAAGCTCGTCCACGCTGATCGGGTTGCTCGCGACCGCATACGTTCTACCGCTGCGCAGGACTGCGGACCTGGTGAGGGTTTTCTGGCCGGCTTTGATCTGTCTCATCAGCGCGGTCCTTGCGAACGAGTTCATTCCTTCAACCCTGTTCGGCATGCGCTCAGCAGATCATGTTCTGCGAATGCGCGTATTGGTCGAGAACCCGGTAATGGCGCCGTTGATCGCAATTCCGATCCTTTTGGTGATTTACGCCGTTTTTGTCTTTGCGTCCGGACTGGTGGCCTGGCAGCGCATGCTCGTTCTTGGCGAGCCACCTCGGCGCGCGCATTTCTGGCCAAACACACGGGCATCGGGCCTGGCTTTGAAATGGTTCCTTCTCTTTATGGCGGTTTGGTTTGCCGGTCTTGCGTCCATGATCGTCTTCTTGCTTGTCCTTCTGGTCGGGGCCTCAATCATCATTCCAGTTTTTGCATCTGCATTGCCTGGCGCCCAATTCACCAACCCTGATGTCGTGTATGCGAACATCGTCGGCCACGCGGCGTTGTTTTCCATAATGTCGTTGGGCGGATTGTTGGTCTGTTGGTTTCGCGCGAGATGGACGCTGCTGTTGCCAATCACAGCTGTCGAGGATACGCGCCATCGGAATACAGTGCTGTTCAACTGGAACGGACCTGTCGATCGCCGTTACGGCGCCGCTGTGTTCTGCACGGTCTGGCCGATGACAATTTTGCCCCAGCTCGTGTTCATGGCTGTGACGGTTCTGGCGGACGTCGACACGGAAATGAACACGGGATTGCTTCGCGCGATCGCCTACGCCGCCGACGTGATGACGGTCACGCTGGCCCTCTATGCCGTTTTGGGCTTATCAACACTGAGCGCCGTCTACTACCGTGACCACGTGCGCACCCTCATCATGCGTGGACCATTGAGTTCGCCCCGTTACACCGCCTCAGCACCGTAAAACAGCGTGACGACGTGTTTGGCCTCGGCGAAGAACAGCCAGCGTTCGACGAAGACGCCTAATCCGGCCGACGTTGTTGCCAGGACCGCCCAGAGCGGTGCCGTGGGACCGGCGACGGTGAGGATGAGCGCTAGAAAGAACATCGGCGCCGCACATAACGTCAGTAAGACCATCGGCCGCAGGCGGGCGACATGCTTGCGCGCAACGCTATAGCCCATCTCGCGCATGACGAAGTTGGCCTGGGTGTGGGGCGGATCCAATTGGCGAACCTTGCCGATTGTGCCGAGCCCTGTCGCAGCCTCCGCCGTCCACGCAGGTGATGGGCTGTCGATCGCCGTCCAGTAAAACCACTTGAGGACGCCGACGCCGGCGAGCAACGCGCACGTGATCCAGCCTATGGCGAGCGGGGCTTGCGCAACAAACGCCGTGACCAGGACATAGAGCACGCCGCCGGTTGCCAACGCGATCAGAACATAACCCGGCGTGACCAGCTCTTGATTCCAAGCCGGGATGGTCCTCAGAGACGCATAGATCATGCCCGTGCAGTAGACAGTCACCAGCGCTGCAATGATCGTCAGAACCGCGGCAACGCTCTGCATGGCATGTCCGGTGGGCAGCGCCAGCAAGCTCAAGCCAAGGACACCGATCGGGGCGAACGTCACCAGCGCCGCAACACCCTCCCGGGACAGCCAGGACGTCTGCCACTGCGACACGGCCCGCCAAGCGCGCTCTGGACGCCCCAGGTGGGCCGTTGACGACAGCAAACCGCCGACAATCAGCGCAAGCGCCACGGCGAATCCCAGCCAGACGACGGCAGATGTTTGCGGCAATGTCCCTGTCAGGGCCGCGATGGCCAACCAGATTGTAAGGCCGTATCCAGCGCCGGACGCGGTCGTGAATACAATAACGGAATAGGCAGGATGCATGGCTTGGGCTTTACCTTAACGACTGAGCATTTGATCGGCCCAAGCGAAGAAACGTTCGAGGGGATCACGCGGAGTATCGAGAACGGAGCTATCAACAGCGTCGATTGGCGACTGCAACAAGCCTGGAACGGGCGGTTCGTTATCGCGACGCGGCCGCGGCGGGAGATACTTGTTGACGGGCTTGTATCCGAACTCGGGCAGGAGATCGAAACCGCCGCGATCGGAGACCAGCTTCGATACGTCGCTCTCGGGGTCACCAAGATCGCCGAAATGACGTGCCCCGGTCGGGCACGCGCGCACACAAGCCGGCAATCGGTCTTCGGGTTCGAAACTCTCGTTGTAAATGCGGTCAACGCAGAGCGTGCACTTCTTCATCACACCGTCTGAGTAGTCGTACTCCCGCGCACCATACGGACAGGCCCACGAACAGAGCTTGCAGCCAATGCATGTCTCCGGATTGACGAGCACGATGCCGTCTTCCGCGCGCTTATAGGACGCCCCCGTTGGACACACCGTCACGCAATCGGGTTCCTCGCAATGCAGACAGGAGCGCGGGAAATGCACGGTCTGTCCCGCGCTACCGTTATCGACTTCGTAGCTGTGGACGCGATTGAGCCAGGTGCCGTGTGGATCTGAGCCGTACGGATCTTCATCAGACAGCGGCGCGGAGTATCCGGCGGTGTTCCACTCCTTGCAGCTGGTGGCGCACGCCTGACACCCCACGCAGGTATCGAGATCGATGACCAGGCCGAGTTTGGCGTTGGTTGTTTGCGGCAAGCTTGTCATTCGGCCGCCTCCGGCAGATCTTTCGGGTCCGGTCGATGCAACGGATCAAAGCGCGGACGCGTTTCTTCCGCCTCGCCTGCGTCGGCTTTCTCGATCGCCACGCGGAGATCGTACCAGGCTGCTTGGCCGGTGACAGGATCGCTATTGGAGAACCGATAGCCACCATCCCGCGCGGGGAGCAATTCCGATATCAGGTGATTAAGGAGGAAGCCGCGCTTGGCTTCCGGCGCATCGTCGGACAGACCCCACGCACCGCGTCGCTTGCCGATTGCGTTCCAGGTCCAAACCGTGTGCGGGTTGACGCCGTCCATCAAACGGACCTGGCACTTGACGCGACCGATATCACTCGACAGCCAGACCCAGTCGTCGTCACGGATGTCGTAGGTCGCTGCAGTGCGGCGATTGATGTAGAGACGATTGTCGCCGTGGATCTGGCGCAGCCAGGCATTTTGCGAGCCCCACGAGTGATACATTGCCATCGGGCGCTGGGTGATGGCGTGGAGCGGAAATGTGTCCCCGATTGCCCCGTCGTCGCCGAAGGGCGGATACCAGAATGGGACCGGGTCGAAGAACTGCAACAGGCGCTGGCGGTGGCTCTCTGGCGGAAGAACGTCGCCATACCCAGCCGCAGCAAGTCTGAACTTCTGTAGCGGCTCAAGATACAATTGGAATACGATCGGATCGGCACTGCCGTTGAAGCCCGTATCCTTTGCCCAGTTCAGGTAACCTGCGTTGACATGCTTGTAATAGCGCTGATCGGGCGCCAGCTCGTGTCGATAAAAGCATCCGTTCGCGATGTAGGCGTTGAGCTGATCGGGGTTTGGCGCGCCTTTTCCAAAAGCGCTGCCGTCTTGTCCGCGATACCCGGCCAGCGGCCCGACGTTCGGCGCACGTTCGTGGTTGACGATGTAGTCCGGATACCCACCCGGGAATTTTGCCGTGCCGTCCTCCGTCACGAAGCCGGGTAGAGACAGGCGTGCGCCCAAGTCCAGAAGCGCGGTTTGGAACGGGCGGACGTCCCGGTCCGGCTCAACGACAGGCTGGCGAATGGCATCCGCCGCCCCATCAGGATCCGAAATCGGTCGGTCGAGCAGCGAAATGCAGTCCCAGCGCTCGAGGTATGTCGTATCCGGAAGGATCAGATCGGCGTACGGCACCATCTCCGAGAAATAGGCGTCCGAATAAATGATCTTCGGAATGCGGTACGCCCCGGTCTCCGGATCGGTGGCCGTCAAGTGGCGCAACGTGCCCGGCGTATTCATGGACGAGTTCCAGCCCATGTTGGCCATATACATGAACAACACGTCGACCGGATACGGATCGCCCTTCGCCGCATTGGTGATGACCATGTGCATCAGGCCATGCGCGGATAGCGGCGCGTCCCAGGAGTAGGCCTTGTCGATGCGCTGGGGCTTGCCGTCGGCATCCACCAGCAGGTCTTCTGGCCCCATCGGGAACCCAAGCGGCGGCCCAGACATCGGCGTGCCGGGCTGAATAGTGCCGGGCTTGCCAAACGGCTTGAGCGGCGGTGGTGTTGGCTTGGGATACGGGGGCTTGTAGCGAAACCCGCCGGGGCAATCGATTGTGCCAAGCAAAATCTGGAGGATATGCAGCAACCGGCACGTCTGAAAGCCATTCGAATGAGCCGATATCCCCCGCATGGCATGCATGGAGACCGGCCGGCCAACGGTCTTCGCGTGCTGTCGGCCCGCCCAGTCCGTCCAAGGGATGTCCAACGTGATCTGCTGAGAGAAGGCCGTGTCGGCCAATTCCGCAGCGATCCGGCGGATCGTTTCAGCCGGTACGCCGGTGACGTCCGCGGCCCGTTCCGGCGAATAATCCGCCCCGAGGTAGCGGCCGGCGAGATGCACGAATGACGGGACCGCCGCACGGCCGTCTGACAGCTGATAGCGACCGACAAGTGCGGGGTTGATGTCCGTCATGCTGGCTTTGGCAAGCTGTCCTGATTTCTTGTCGAAGCACAGTGGGGCGCCATCGTCGTCCCGAACGAACAGGCCGTGGTCCGCAGCACCTGGATCGTCGATGGTCAACCATGGCGCATTGGTGAACTGCACGAGGTAGTCCAGATCAATGTTCTCCGTCCGCAGCAGTTCGTGGATGAGTGCCCCCACAAACAAGCCGTCGGTACCCGGCGTTATGCCAATCCACTCATCGGCAATTGCCTGATACCCGGTGCGCACGGGATTGACGGCAACGATCTTGACACCGCGTTCTTTCAGGTGGCCGAGCGCCATTTTAATGGGGTTGGATGCGTGGTCTTCTGCAACACCGAACAACAGAAAATACTTCGTATGCTCCCAATCCGGCTCGCCGAATTCCCAGAACGAACCCCCGAAGGTGTATAGCCCGGCCGCAGCCATGTTGACCGAACAGAAACCGCCGTGGGCTGCAAAGTTTGGTGTCCCGAACTGTTGCGCGAACCATCCGGTCAGCGCCTGGCTTTGGTCTCGGCCGGTGAAGAGGGCCAGTTTTCGCGGATCTTTCGCGCGCACGTCGCCGAGCCAGTCGGCGGCAAGAGACAGGGCTTCGTCCCATGAAATCTCAACAAACTCGCCGGAGCCGCGCGGGCCGACACGCTTCATCGGCGCGTTGAGCCGCGACGGCGCATAGTGCTGCATGATGCCGGCGGATCCCTTGCCACACAGGACGCCCTTGTTCACCGGGTGATCGCGGTTGCCCTCAATATAGCGCACCCGGCCATCCTTGAGATGGACCTTAATCCCGCAGCGGCAGGCACACATGTAGCAGGTTGACGTCTTAATCTCGTCGGCTGACGGCACGCTGAAATCAATTTGCGGCTCTTCTTGACCCATGAGTGTTTTCGTTCCCCCCGAGCGGCGCAGACTCGCGCCATATTCTAATCGTTCGTATTATCTGATGTATCGCAAGTGAAATGGCTGCCGCCAAGCCGTCTGATGTGTCGCAGAGTAAAGCGTTGTTCAGACAGCAACGCATTGCTTGTCGGCGCCGATTGAGGGCCGCATCACGGCTGGAGCCCATGAACCGTCGCTTAGGAGGCTACATGCACCCCACATTCTTCAATCTCGATGCTCTGGAGGGCGGCGTTGAGCGTCAGCTGTCAGATGGTATGAAAACCACGGTGTTCGTTGGCGAAAACGTCATGATCTCGATTGTCGAAGCCGCTCCTGGTGCGGCCGGCAAAATCCATGCGCATCCGGAAGAGCAGTGGGGTTTCCTGATCGAGGGTTCGGGCACGCGCATCCAGAACGGCGAGCGCATTGCCGTCTCGAAAGGCGCATTCTGGCAAACGCCGGGCAACGTCGAGCATGGCTTTGAGGCCGGTCCGGACGGCGCAAAGGTGATCGATGTGTTTTCACCGCCGCGCGATGCCTATCGAACGGCCGGTGCCGGATTTGGCTCGTGAGGCGTCGGTAGTGCCAGATCCTTTGATTGTCATGACCCGAGCGCGCCGTCGCGTTCGGGCAATCATGCAGATGACCCACTAGCGCCAGCCGACTGAGACGTCGCCAAACGTTGCAATGGCCGCAGCGGTTGCCAAGCCGGCCAGGATCGGCACGAGCAAAGACGACAGCATCCGCACGGCCACGAAACGCCAGCCCATGATCGGGCTTTCGTAAGATATCACGCGATGGAAGGCGAACACCGACCAGCCGGTCAACAAGGCGATCAGCTGAGCCGTGCCGGCCCCTTCGCCAGCGAGAATGAGTGCAACCGGAAAAGACACCATCGGACCGCCGGGCAACAGACCGCCCGCGAATGATGCAATGACGATTCCCTGCACGCCGCTGTCATGTCCGATCAAGGCGGCAACCGTGTCGTCCGGTATCAACTCTGCGAGACAGGACGCAGCAATCAGAGCGAACGGCAGTCGGATCGCCAGACGGCCACCTTCGCGCAGCGTAAAGGTGGCTGCGGCCGGTACAGCATCACGCGAACGCGTAGCTGCATAGGCCAAGACGCCGATGGTCACCACAAACAATAGCGCTGCCGAATAGATCATCCCCGCGGCTCGTCCGCCGACAGATCACGCGGCCCAACCGATCGGAACAGGTCCACATTGCGCACCAACCAGCGCGCCTGCAGACCAGCCAATACCGGCAGGGGCAGCGAAATCAAAATGCGCAGGCCGACCACATCCGGCCCCATCAGCGGCAACTCCCAGACAACGACGCGATGCAAGGCGATCAATGACCAGCCGGTCAGGAACGCAACGATAGCGCCAACGTCGGCCCCTGCAGCGAAAATGGCATAGACGATCGGGAATGCGGCAAAAGGTCCGCCAGGTGTCAGCGCTCCGAGAACGCTTGCAAGCGCCAGGCCGCGCAGGCCGGATTGCTGGCCGAGGATCGGCGCAACCTTCGCGGGATCTGCAATTGCCTTTACGAGCCCCCCAAGAAACAAGCCCATGACAATCATCGGGGCGATCGCCAAGAACAAGAGGAGCGCGCCGGAAACGGCGTCCGTCATGGCAGCGGGCGACTTGATGATCAAGACCAACGCGGCGGAGACCAAAGCGAGCAGCACGTAAAACAACGTCGTCTTGTCGACCACTGCCATACGGCGCCGAGGCTCAGGAGGTGTTTGCACGGCCATGTCTTTGGGTCCGATCGTGGGTCATCGTCTCGTGACGGATGGTACAGGTGCGAATGGTACAGGGGCGGCAATTCACCTTGGCCGCTCTGCCGACCCGTGGTTCACTCTGAAAGGGGCGACGGGGGGACTCTTAAGATGATCGGAGGCTCGGATGTTCGCAACACATTCTCACGGCTGGGCTCGCAGATGGGCTCAGGGGCGGGTTGTCGGGATCGTGCTCGCTGGCGCGCTTTTGGTACAACCACTGATGGCACCGACGGCGTCTGCGCAACAAAGCGCACCTAAAATCGCGCCGGACCGGTGTCTGGCACTTGCCTGGAATTCGCGTCCTGCACCCGCCGGGCGTTACGTCCAAAAGGCCGCAATGCGGATCGCGAACCTGCAGCCCTATCAGGTCCGCGTTACGTTTATGGGGCACGCGACGTTTTTGATCGAAAGCCCGAAAGGCGTAAAAGTCGCGACGGATTATGCGATCCCGATCCAGCCGCCGCACACACCGGACATCGTGACGATGAACAACTCGCACGAGTCCCACTACACAGACACCCCGCAAAAGGAAATCACGCACGTTGTCCGGGGGTGGAACCCGAACGGCGGACCGGCGCTTCATGACCTGACGGTTCAGGACATTCGCGTTCGTAACGTCCCAACCAACGTTCGATCCTGGTCAGGCGGCACGCGAGAGTACGGCAACTCGATTTTCATCTTCGAAATCGGCGGCTTGTGCATTGCCCACCTTGGCCACTTGCATCACACGCTGACAACACAGCAGCTTGCGAACATCGGGCAAATGGATGTCGTGATGGTTCCCGTGGATGGCAGCTACACTCTCGATTATCCGGGGATGTTCGAGGTGCTCCAGGCGATGAAACCGCGGTACATCATTCCGATGCACTATTTCTCGAGGTTCACGCTGGATCGCTTCCTCAGTCAGGCGCGCAAGACCTACAAGGTGACCGAGCTTGCGGTCCCGACCACGGTGATCTCGAAAGATCGCCTTCCGGCCAACACCGAAGTTCTGGTCCTGCCCGGAAACTGATCCTGGGCGCGACCGTTCCGGCTGAACTCGGGTCGCGACCACTGGCGACCCGAGCCTTGTGCCAGTTTCTCTCTCACCGGCCTTTGAACTGGGGCTCACGCTTTTCCATGAACGCGCGACGGCCCTCAATGTAGTCTTCGGACTCGAAGCACGCCGTCACCATCGCATCGAGCTTAGCCAGATCACGCTCGTGCGCCGGCTTGCCGATTTCCCGCGCGACCGCCTTGATCGTCGCAATGGTCATGGGCGCGTTTTGGGCGATGGTTTGCGCCAGACTGGAGACGTGTTCGTCCAGCTCTGCCACGGGCACAACCGCATTTACCAAGCCCATGTCGTAGGCTTCGTTCGCCGGCACGCGACGCGCCGTATAGAACAACTCCATCGCACGCGAGATCCCGACAATTTCCGTCAGACGATTGACGCCCGGGAAGCCGTATCCGAGCCCGAGACGCGCCGCGGGAATACCGAACTTCGAGACCTCCGACGCGATCCGCATGTCACAGCAAACGGCAATGTTGACGCCGCCGCCAATGCAATAGCCGTTGACCTTGGCAATCGTCGGCTTCGGGAAGTTGTAGAGGCGTTCAGCAACCTTCGCCGAGGCGGCGTTGTACACCGCAACCGCTTCTTTCGTGGAGCGCTCGCTTTCAAACTTGGAGATATCGGCACCTGACACAAAGGCTTTGCCGCCGGCGCCGGTGACAATGAGCACGCGCAAGCCCGGATCCTCGGCGAACTCCTCCAACAACATGATCATCCGCTGCCACATCTCAAGCGACACAGCATTGTGACGCGCCGGATTGTTGAAGGTTATCTGGGCAACAGGGCCGTTGCGTTCTGCAAGCAGCTTTTCCTCGACGGGGCGTTCTTCGGTAACCTGCGACATGCACCAACTCCAAATCTTCCGCGTGACATCTTCCGTAACTATATGCCGAGAGATCAGTAAGCGCGAGGGCGCGCCAGCTCGGAGGACAGTTGCGATGCGGGTCAGTCGGCGTGACGTCTGTCGGAACGGACTTTTGGCGGCGCTTGCGATGTCAACTCAGGCTGGGGTGCTGCAGGCGCAAACCGTTCCGCGCCAGCTCCGCACGATACCGTCGTCTGGCGAGCAAATCCCGGCCGTCGGGCTCGGCACGTGGATCACATTTAATGTCGGCCAGGTGCAAGACCTGCTGGACAGCAGCACGGCTGTTGTCAAAGCGTTCTTCGAAGCCGGTGGCCGGATGATTGACAGCTCGCCGATGTATGGCTCGGCCCAAACAACGGTTGGCTACGCCCTATCCAAGCTCGGCAAGCCGGACCAACTGTTCTCCGCGGAAAAAGTCTGGACCACGTCCGGCAACAACGGCCCCGCGCAGATCGAAGAGACCCGGCGCCGCTGGCAGGTGCCACAATTCGATCTCCTGCAGATCCATAACCTGGTTGCGTGGGAAGCCCATCTTGAGACGCTTGCGCGGATGAAGGCTGACAAACAGCTGCGCTATGTTGGCCTGACGACATCCCATGGATTGCGCCATGCGCAAGTCGAGCACATTCTCAGCAATCACGCGATCGACTTTGTTCAGCTGACCTACAACGTCGTCGACCGGGACGCCGAACGCCGCCTGCTGCCGCTGGCCCGCGAGCGCGGCGTCGCCGTCATCGTCAACCGGCCGTTTCGCCAGGGTGCGCTGGTACGACGCCTGGAGCGCCATCCCCTACCGGCGTGGGTCGCGGAAACGGGTGCGACGACCTGGGCGCAGTTTCTGCTCAAGTTCATCATCTCCCATCCGGCCGTGACGTGCGCCATCCCAGCCACGACGAGGGTTGATCATGTCCGCGAGAATATGGCCGCCGCACAAGGAGCGCCGCTGAGTGAACCACTGCGCAAGCGTATGCTCGCTTATGTGGCCCACCTCTAGATGTCGCACTGGTGGAAATACCCGTTGGTCGATGTCCTGCCGTTTTCGCTTCAGGTCTACTATCGGTTACTTGAGATTTATAATCAGGCGTTTTGGCCACTGCAGATCGCGGCTCTGGTCGCAGCATGCCTCATACTCGTACGCCTTAGCCGCCGCGATACAGGTCCACTGGTTGTCACACCTTTGTGTCTCGCCGTGGCCTTTGTTTGGATTGCCTGGGCGTTTTTCATTCAGTCTTACGCGACTTTGAATTGGGCAGCGCCGTTCTTTGCCGGCGCATTTGTGCTTCAGGCCGTGATTTTTGCCACCATGGCTTTGCCGCGCTACCGCCTGCACCTAGCGCAACCGCGTTCACGCCGGGCTGTGGCCGGATTCGCCGTGTTCGCCCTTGCGCTCGTGATTTACCCCTTGCTTCCACTGGCTGCGGATCGCCCGTGGCTGCAAGCCGAGTACGTCGGCTTCGGCCCGGACCCCACGGCTATAGCGGCACTCGGTATACTTGCAGCATCACAGGGCCGGTTGCGCTGGTTCGCCATGGTCATTCCGGTTCTGTGGTGCTTGATCAGCGGCGGAATACAAGCAACGCTCGGCAGCCACTTCGCGTGGCTTGCCGTGGCCGGTGCGACCGTGGCCATTGTTGCCGCCCTTACGCCGGCGAAAGCCGTAGCATCAAGAGCAGAGTCAGAAGCGACGCTTCGGCGTTAGACCCCAGCACCCCAACATCCAATGTCTGCGAGGTATCGGGTGCACGCCTCAGTTTTACAGACGCATCACCGAGGCGCAGCTTTTTCATCAACGACCAGCCGCACAAGCAGGGCACGCTCGGCTTCCAACGCCGCGAGCAAAGCATCGTCGTTGCGCGCCACATACGCGAGGTTGTCGGGAGAGTACGTATCGGCCGCGATGATTTTCTGAATCCGCTTACGGAATTCAAGCCAAATTGCATTCGAGCGCTGTGTGCGCCGCGCAAACTCGGCGCGCAACGACGCCGAAATTTCTAAATTCTCGAGCGTGCGATAAAGCTCCGCTTTCGTGGATTCAAAAAGAGCGGCAGCACCTTTCAAGAGCGCTTTGTTCAGATCTGGCTCAATCCACGTTCCGACAAAACAGATTTGTTTGCTCATCCGCTGAAGCAACATCCGCTGGCGGCCGGCAATGTTAATCGCATTAGAAAGTACGGGATTAATAATCCCAACTTCGCCACCGGCCGATACGATCGCGCGCGACAAGTCGCCCAGATCGTTCGCCATCCGTGTGCTGTCTGAAAAGAACGCATTAAGTGCCAGCGCATACTCCTCAACAGCTGGTGCTGCGAGATAGAACTGTATGGCCTCGCCATGCGGATGCCAGACCTTTGCAAGCGCCGCCAACCGCGCCCGAATGTCGGGGTCCGGTTCGGCGTGAAGCGCTAACTCGGCCGAGCCGTTCACTTGCGCGGAGAGAACGACGGAGAAGCGCGCCGAAGCTCTTTTGAGCTCGACAAAATGCGTGCTTTCATCCACTCCAGCTCGTGCATAGCAGGCGCTTTTGCCAATCTGTTCGAAAAGTTGCCTTTGGCGATCGGCAACCACGAGCGCGCGGCTTGCGTCTACGCCCTTCCGGACGCGCGCATTCTGCGAATCGGTTTCGCTAGACACAGATAGCGGTACTGCGACCAAGGCCACGAGGCACGCAAAGAAAGACAATAGATGGGATCGGATACGCATCGGACTGGCTCTGATTTCATAATGTTCGGCAAGCTCGGCAACCCACGCCCACTCACCAATATCGAAAACATCGTAACCGAATGCGCAACGCCCATTTGATCAAAACTCATCGCAGTTACGTGTCGTCCAAACTTCGGTCGGTCACTCCGCCAGCTGTTTGACGTCCTATGCTCTCAGGATGAAAAGCCGGCACATTTTTTCCGATGTTCCCGACGTGACTGCGTGGGCCATGCCGTTCAGCCAATGTCTGTCTCACTCGCGTGACCAATAAGCGGTTCGCGAAACCAACAACGCAAAACTGGGATAGACCGAGAGATGAAGCCCTTCAGTAAACTGTTCGCGATCATGATTTTGATTATGTCGGCAATCATGAGCTTGCCGGCCAGCGCCGCGCCAATTGCCGGCGTCGCCAAGGATGTTCAAGCCCTAACTGCCGATGCAAACGATATTGTGACTGTCGGTCGCCATGGCCGCAATCGCCGTCATGGTCGCCACCGGCACCGCCACCATCGGCGTCATTTCAAGTTTCATAAGAAGTTCGTCTATTCAGACCACTTCTTTGATGACGATGACGACGGTGATGATGCGGCGCATTGCTACCACTGGTGGAAGAAGTGGCGCTGGACCGGAAAATATTACTTCAAGAAGAAATACTACGCCTGCCGTAACGACGACTAATGTTTCACGATCGTTTTCAATAACCAATCGATAAAAATGGCGCCCGAATCAACCGGTTCGGGCGCTCACTACGTGGAACAGCCGCCCGTCTCGGGAGGTTGTCCTCTCATCTGGGCCGCCGTGCTGTGACATGTTTCAAGACCTATCCACGGCACTCAATCTGCAACTCAAGCGGGTAGTCCGCTTGGAACACTGACCTGCGGCAGCTGAGACAGATGCTGGCAACTCGCATCGATGTGGCTTGGAAGTCGTTTCAATTGTCGCGATCTCCGGGTGCCCACCGGAAGAGATCCAGTGTCTGGTCGCCTAGATCAATTCCGCCATAGGCGGACTCACTTCACCGGCCCACACCCATGATTAATTCACTTGGCCGGCCACCTATGAAATCGTGCCGTTGGGTGACCTAACGACACCGGATGTTTCCGATGTCGTTGACTCAAGAAATGCCGAACTCGGAAACATCCGAATTCGGGGCAGAGGCGTGGGATGGTTTCCGTTTGTATTGTCCGCATGCAGTGCAGATGCGCGCAATCATTCAGCAATAACGCTTGCCTGATAGAAACCGCCGCTCGGCGCGGACGCACTAGTAGGATAGGCACACGTTGCTCCTAGCGTTGCAGAGTGGCCGGACACGCATGAGGATCAACACCTTCAAGGACGCTTTCCTCATGCGAATTTCTATCGTGTTGGGCTGTGTCTCAACAAACTTCATTGGGTTGACCGCGATGTCAGTCGCTACCAGGCCCAACATCGAGCTTCAGTCCGGCAAGGCGCTCACATTGCGCGACCCTCTAGATCCCGGTCTTCGGACCAGTCTCACGGCGGCCGTTGTGGTTGTTGCAATCTCGATCGGCGCCAAGCAATACGCTAAACCCAAGAGCCAGAGTTTCGCGCCTCCGGAATTTCAATAAGCTCCAGTCCTATTGGTATGCGTGGCGTATCGACGGTTGATTTCAATCGCCCATTCTCCAGCTCCACGCCATCGAGCACATACTGCCAGTGGCGAAGTGAAAGTGTATCTGTATCACCCTGAAACTTGCATACCTTCAGCCCCTGGGCCAGCAGCGATCTCGCGTCACGATCCGCTAAAAGCTCGGTTGTTTTCCGGAAGCTGTCGAAATCGTACGCCCTCGCCGCCCGTTGTTCATCGTCCGCGTGATCCAGTTGGTAGCAAGCTGCCTGAATATCTCTTTTTTCATTTAGCTCAGCGCGCTGAATATACCAGCTGCCAATCTTTTCCTTTCCGCCGTACCAACGCAGTGATCCAAGTAGTTCCGGAGCACTGAGAAAACTGTCTTTGTTGAAAAAATCGAAGTGCTTCTGTAGCGGCGGCGCCCCATCATAGTCCACAAAGTTCCAACCGAACGATTGAGCGACGTCAGGCCCCTCGTACCGCAACAAACAATCGGCTCTGGCTGACGGGAATATCATGCCGGCTACTCCAAATCTCCGAAGATAGGCACCGATCAAATCAGTAACGACATTGCCACCTCGGCTGGGACCAAGAATCAGCTGCAGAACCTTTGGGAACCTAAGTTCTTCGAATAATTCCTCCTCCGTCGTCCAACCTTCTGTGATGCCGCTGAAAATGTTTTCCTCGGTTAATAGACGCATGAGCCATAATTGCGCGGACTGCTCACGCAAGTCGAAGATGTTTTCTTTCTCTACAGCTGTAATTGTGTATGGCCAAGCCGATACCGCGAGGGTTTGTTGAGTTTCTTGATTTTGGTAGAGCTCATTTACTTTGATGCGTCTACCACTTGCGATTGTGCGGTGCGGGCGACCGGGACTATGAAACATCAAATAAACGATGTGATTCGCATATTTTGGCAGTTTAGACATCAAATCATCTGGCACGACATTAGAGCTCGACCAGCACTGAGTGTCGTCAATGATCTGAGGCCCCGACCAGACAAGGGACTGGTAGGCAGAAAGCTCGGCTTTCAGGGTGCCGTAGTCGCTCCCAGCTGAGGAGTCCCATACGGCATAGTACTTAGATCGCGGCAGGTCGTATCCCCCCGCGAACCGGCGTTCAGAGTGAGGTGGTAATTTGAACGAACGATCATCTTTTGGCTTGGATCCCGTCGTAAGAAATGCGCGCAGCACATCAAGCTCATAGCGAAACAATGGCCGCACATTGAATTCGGGGCAGGCAATCGAAAACAACCATTTCTGGTCCTCAGGCAGACGGTCCATTCTTATTTGCTTGAGGTGTCCAGAAAACGTTTTTACAGGCGGCACTTCATTAAATGTAAAGACGCCAAATACGTGTGGCATGTTGATATCGGACATGTTTGCCTTCTCTTTTTGCCGGCAGCACATCGCAGTTAAGGAATTGGAGCAGGTCCGTTTTCTGTCCGAAACTGTCTCGTTGTCACGATTGTGCAAC
Organism: Pseudomonadota bacterium; assembly: GCA_039186015.1. Classification (GTDB taxonomy): domain Bacteria; phylum Pseudomonadota; class Alphaproteobacteria; order Rhizobiales; family Hyphomicrobiaceae; genus JBCBWG01. The sequence goes on along the minus strand of JBCDAH010000007.1, from coordinate 271 downwards.
CAATTATGAACGCGTGGCAAGGATTTCTAGATTGGCTGCAGGACCACGCGCCCGATCGAAGGGTTAGGCTTTGTTGGTGTGCACGCCGGGCCGGTGCTTGACCTGAGAGTACTGCGATTGAAGAGCTTGAATTGCTGATCCGGTGCCGGACGGATCTCAATCGGATGCTGTCTTTATCAGCCGCTCCAATGTCACTCGTGTTGAGCCACAATACGCATCCGACTGACATTAACATGCCGCTGTTGCGGGAGCTTCGCCGGCTGGTTTCACG
>JBCDAH010000006.1:0-60714 GCA_039186015.1 Pseudomonadota bacterium | reverse complement strand
CGACGAGACGTTCGTATTTGGCTCGTCAGGCTTTCTCTATCGGTCCAACAAGCTGATGTACGACCGACAGACCTATACGCTGTGGAACCAGTTTACCGGCCGCCCGGTGGCGGGGCCGCTTACCGGATCGGGCATCGAACTCAAGACGCGCCCGGTGGCGATCACAACGTGGAAGGACTGGAAGGCGGCCAATCCGGACACGCGCGTCATGTCAAGCACCACCGGGTTCCAGCGCGATTACAGCCCTGGCGCGGCCTACGGCAGCTACTTCTCCAGTCCGGATCTGATGTTCCCGGCGGACACGTCGGATAAGCGGCTCAAGCCGAAGGACTACGTCTTCGCGTTGCGCGGCAGCACGACGGATAAGGCCTGGCCGCTCAGCCGCTTTGCACAGACGCCGGTCATCAATGATACGGCCGGCGTTCTGCAGCTCACACTCGTCGGAGATTCGAAGACGCGGACGGTGCGCGCGTACCAAACGCGCGGCGAGGCGTTCGCGCCCGGTACGACACCACGAACACTCAAGCTTGGCAGCGATGCCTGGCGCATCACGGAGGCCGCGCTGGTTGGCCCGGACGGGAAGACGTTCCCCAGGCTTCCGGGTCACGTTGCGTACTGGTTTGCCTGGAGCGGCTATCTCGGACAGGCCGGACAGCTTGGCGTTGCGGAATAAACTGCAGGTGATGTGCGCAATCTGTCTCCCAACTCGCGTTGAAGCACGCATGCGACGAAAGTGGCACTAGGACACGATCTCAGGTTGTATAAAGATAAAACGTATACGGATGAATATCCGATCTGCGTTGGTCTTTATACGAGGTCTGAAGAGCGTGACTGGGTTGCGATGGGGGACAGCACGCATCGCCGTTGGTTTGCGTGCACCTTTGATTGTGTCGGCGTTGGTTGCCGTGTTGATACTGGCGCTGCCCGGTTGCGCGGCATGGAACAAGATGGTTGCCGAGGCGAAACGGCGGGCCTGCTTTCCGCACGCTGCGTTCAAAGATGGTCAGCGCAATTGGCCGGTCCCGAAACACTGCGCCGCGCATGGTTATATGAACGTCCTCAGGTTTGCGCACAGCGAGGGGCGCGCCACGCGCGAGCCCTACCGCGCATGGATAGATGCAAAGGTGCTTATGGACTCCCTCGACGATGAGCAACTCGAGCGGAATATGGGGAAGCGCAAACCGCTGTCCCGGTGGCAAGCGGAGGACTTCGATAAGCGACGCGATACGGCGCGCAGGCAGGTCGACTATCTCCGAAAACTTCTGGATCGTGCTGAAAGCGCTGCGTTCAAACGCATCGACGCCAAAAAGCTGAGGGCTGGCTGGCGTCCGCCGAAACCCATCGAACCGCCGAAGTCGCATCCGCTCTTCAAGAAAAAGAACAAGCGGACATTGTCGCAGAAGCATTAGGAGACCACACGCAACCGAAGTTTCCGGATGCTGCAAGTGGCGGCGTTCGGAACCGCTGCGTTGTTCGTAACGCTTCAGCCGGCTACTCTCCCTGCAGGATAACATTGCTCAATGTGAAATGTGATGGGGTGGAGGACGCTCATGGACGCTCGGCAGGTGACGGTTGGTTTTATCGGGCTCGGTGCGATGGGGCGCGGCATGTCGCTCAACTGCGTCAAGAAGGGATTCAAACTCGCTGTCAGTGACATCCGTCCTCAGCCGGTTGCGGAACTGGTCGCTGCTGGTGCGGTCGAGGCCGAAGACCATGCGGCTCTGGCCCGCCAGTGTCGCATCATCATTACCGTTCTGCCGGACGGTAAAGTGGTGCGCGACGTCATCATGGCACCGGGCGGACTTCTGGACCACGCGGAACCCGGCACGATTTTTCTCGATCTGTCGACCATCGAGCCCGAGACGACGGACGCGCTGCATGACGCTGCGCGCGCGAAGGGGTGCCGTGCGATCGACGCGCCGATCGGCCGGCTCGCGTGGCACGCAGACCGCGGTGAAAGCCTGTTTATGGTCGGCGGCGAGGTCGATGATTTTGAGACGGTGAAACCGCTGCTTGAGGCGATGGGCACGACCATTCACTACTGCGGGAAAGCCGGCGCCGGCACGCGAACCAAACTGGTGAACAACTTTCTCGCGATTGCATCGTGTCAGCTCAACGCCGAAGCCTTATCTCTGGCGAAGCGTTTCGATCTCGACCTGTCGACAACGCTGGATGTGATTCACGGTACGACCGCCACCAATGGTCAGCTGAAGGTGAACTGGCCGAACAAGGTTCTGGCAGGTGATACGGATCCCGGTTTCACAATCGATCTCGCGCACAAGGATCTGTCGCTGATTTTGCAGGCTGCGAACACAGGCCGCGTTCCGGTGCCTGTCGGCGCTGCGGCCCGCGAGGCATTCTCAGTTGCGCGCGCTCGCGGCTATGGGAACCACGATTTCTCGGCGATGGTTGACGTGCTGTGCGATACCGCGCAAATCGAGCGGGCCCGGCTCAAGTCATAAGGCCGGTCTCAAGTCGCAAAGCCGGGCCAAATCAAACTGCCTGATGCATGCTGCCGCGCCACCTTCGTGAGGCCCGATGATCGAGATTGGACCCAATCTTGCGCTCGACGAGAACGAGTTGACGATTACGTTCATTCGATCGCCGGGCGCTGGTGGTCAAAACGTCAACAAGGTCGCAACGGCAGCGCAACTGCGTTTCGATGCCGCCAACTCGCAGTCGTTGCCGGACTACCTGCGTGCGCGCGTGCTGGACTTGGCCGGAAACCGGGCGACGCGTGCCGGCCAGATTGTGATCACGGCCCACAGGTTTCGCACGCAGGAGGCCAACCGGCGTGATGCTATCGCACGTTTGGTCGCTCTGATCCGGCAGGCCGCTGTCCGCCGCCGTCCGCGCATTGCAACGCGACCAACGGGGGCAGCCATACGCAAACGGTTGGACAGCAAGAAACGCCGCTCAGGCGTTAAGCAGACCCGTGGCCGCGTGATGCGCGATGATAGTTAGTTTCGCTCACGGCTGTTCCGGCCTGCTGTTGTTTTCGCTCACGGGCTACTCCGGCCTTTGGCCGGGCCCTCCGCGGGGGCGCCGCAACGCGGCGGGCCGCGTTCGCGGCCTGTAACCGTGCTCGACGGCTGGGCTGCGCTTGTTGTCAATCGCTCGCAGCCTAAGATCGTTCTCTCAGGATAGCCCGCGCTCGAGCCGCGAGCCTGCGAGCGCGCGAACAGCGCAAACGAAAGACTCTCTCGCTCACGGGCTATTCCGGCCTTTGGCCGGGCCGCGTTCGCGGCCCGGGGTGCCTGACGGCTGGCCTGCGCATATTGTTTATCGCTCACGGCTGTTCCAACCTGGGATCGTCTTCGCAGGATAGCCCGCGCTCAAGTAGCGAGCGCTTGTCGCGAGCGATAGCGCAAACAAAGACTCGCTCGAGCCGCGAGCCGCGAGCCTGCGAACAGCGCCACGAAAGATTCGCGTGCGAACAGCGCTCATAAAAACCCCTCACGCAGCCTTTGCGACAAGGACATCGCATGGCGCGTCGGCCAGGATGTCTGCAGCAACACTGCCGAGAACCGCATGCGCGACACCGCCGCGTCCGTGCGTTCCAACGGCAAGCAGGTCAGGCTTCAGCCGCTCGGCGTTGGCGCGAAGGATGCCGCGCACGTCTCCGGCATCGACTGCTTTACTGAACTCCGGTACGTCGGACTCGCACACTGCCGACACGTCACCGATCATCTTGTCCATAGCGGTGGCAATACGCGTGCGCTCGTCGCGAAGGTGCGGCTCTTGCGAGTCCCGTCCCAGAAATCCGACGAACGGGCGATGCATGGCGTGCACGAAACAAACGTGTCCGTCGTGGACGAGACGCGCGGCGCACGACGCAGCCGCAACAGAGTGGGCTGAAAGATCAACCGCCACGATCGCCTTGCGATATGGCCCACTTACGGCGTCCTTCACGACAAGAACTGGTCTGTCGCCGTGGCGGATGACGCGTTCCGCTGTGGTACCTTGAAACAGTTCCGGAGCTTTATGCCTGTGAACCCCAAGGACAATCAGATCGACATCGAGTTCGCGACTGCGCTCTATGATGTCCTGATGATCCCAGCCGCGAAGCACCTTGATGTTTGGCTGAACGGATTTTGCAGCGTCGATTGATTGCAGTTGTTGTGCAATGGCGTCGTGTGCTGTCTTCTCGATCTGCGATGTGATGGCTTCGAGCCAGGCTTCCTCAACCACGTGCACGACTTCCAACTCGGTACGAAAGGCGCTCGCAAGCGCGACCGCGCGCCGCAGGGCGCGATCGGAACGCTCTGAAAGATCCGTCGCCATGAGAATTCGTTTCAAGGTCGTCTCCCAATTCGTTATGATATGCAGCAGGTTGCAACGCTCGCACGGCGTCCAACGAACTTCGGGCGCCGGGCCGGCGGTTCTGGCGCGTCATGCAGCGACGAACACCGAGCGATCAGCGCCGCTTGGAGCCTCACCGAGCAGGTCGTTCTACGTTTGTGTTCCGAACTCTTACGGCCACACAGCCGCTGCCTTTGGGCGGCGTATACGACGCGCCCGACCGTCCCTGGCCAGCTGTTCTGGTGCCGTCAAATCAGTGATCTGGTCACGCGAGCCGCCAACTTCAAGACTTTTCAAATCGATGGTTTTCCCGATCATGGGGTGTTGCGTGCGGTTGGGCGCGGGATGCCATGACTACGCGGATGAGTGCCACGAGGACTCTTCGGCCAGTCCCGAAATCCATCGCCGCTATCAGTTATCCAAAATGCTGCCGAAGGCTCGCGTCGCTCACATCAAAGATCGCCGCGTGACGCCGGGGGTGGCTTGCGAGGGATTATGTTTACGCACCTTCTTCTTGCGACAGATGGATCGGAACTGGCTGAGGTGGCCGTTGCGCGTGGGCTTCAGCTTGCGCAGACATTGCAGGCTGATGTGACCGTTGTTCACGTGACGCCGCCCGTGTCCGTCGTCGTGCCGGCCGAGGCTGGCTTGGCGTTCTCCGAAGCCGCGCACCAGGAGGGCGGCGCAAGAACGGCGGCGCTGATCTTTGAGCGTGTCGAAGCACGGGCCCGCGAACATGGCGTTGCGTGCCGCACCGTTCACGTCACCGGGCATCGTCCTGCCGACGGAATCATCCAGACAGCCGACGCCAAGGCCTGTGACCTTATTGTCGTCGGCTCGCACGGGCGCCGCGGTTTGAGCCGGCTGACGCTCGGCAGCCAGGCCAACGAGGTGGCTGCCAGAACATCTGTGCCGGTTCTGATATTCGGTCCATTGGATCGGCCGTCATCGGCGACCGGCGCCGGGCGCGCAGGCAAATAGGCCCAGTGAATTCCTGTTGCCCAGTAAACTCCTGCTGCTCAGTGAATCTCCTTGGAACCTGCAATCGCGGCCTTCAGCTTGTCGAAATCAAATCCTGGGGCCTTTGCGGCGTCGAGAATGACCTTCTCGCGCCGCTGCAACATCAGGCAGATCTCCGGGATCTTCTTGACCGCGTCATGCGGCACCATCACCGCGCCGTGCCGGTCGGCATGGACGACATCGTCATGTGACACCGTGAGGCCGTGCACCGTGACCTGGTTCCCGAAGTCTACGACGTGAACATGCGCGTGGCTCGGGCCGACTTTGCCGCCGAGAATCTGGAAGCCGCGGGCGCTGTCCGTGACATCGCGAAACGATCCATTGGTCACGCAGCCCAACAGGCCCAGACCTTCGTGAATATTCGTTTGCACTTCACCCCAGAACGCACCGATACCCGGACGTGGGTCGAGATCCTGAATGACGGTGATCGCAGGCATCGGCTGCTGCGCAACGTACGCGTAGTAGGCGAGGCGTTTTTCAGCCATGGCCTCGGCGGTCTCTCCGGACGGTTCCGCTGCCCGTATCGTCACCGTGCGCGCAAAGCCGACCATTGGCGGCAGGTCCGCATCAAGCGGGACCAGGTGTTCTGTCGTGAAGCCGTGTCCGCGCCGCTCGGGCACGATCAGTTCAAGCGCATTACAAATCGTCGGTGTGTCGAATGCCGCAATGGCTTCGAGATCAGCCCGTGTCAAATCGCTCATGATACTCTCAGTCCCTGTCTGTGCGTTCCCTCTCGCGCAGTCTATCGTCGATTGCGGCCGAGATCACCTGACCTGTTGCGAATAGCAGGCGCGCAGCTATGGCCGATGAGACAGAATAGCTCTGGCAGAAGGATGCATGGCACGCATGAGGGATAGCATTTCCGCGTTTGCTGAACATGTCGCCGCGACCAGCTTTGCGCACATCGAAACCACGGCCGTCGCCGCCGCAAAGACCTTTGTTCTCGACACGCTCGGCGTCGGGATCGGCGGTAGCATCGGCCCAAACGCTGCAGCACTGCCCGATATCGTCCAAGCGTTTGGACGTGGCGATCAGGCGCGCGTTTGGGGAACCGGTGAGGCCTTGCCGCCGTCAGCTGCAGCCATGTGCAATGCCTACCGCACCCATTGCTCCGAGTTTGACTGCGTCCATGAAGCAGCCGTCGTGCATGTCATGACGATCGTGCTCCCTGCCGCACTGGCAGAGGCAGAGCATCAAGGCGACGTCGACGGGAAACGCCTGATCGAAGCGGTGATCTTAGGAGTCGACGTGGCCGCCGGTATCGGCCAGGCCACACAGTCCGGCCTGAAGTTCTTTCGTCCCGCGACGGCTGGCACGTTCGGCGGCGTTGCTGCCATCGCAAAGCTACGAAACCTGTCAGTCGACAAGCTCGTGATGGCGTTTTCAATCGCCTACGGACAACTGTGCGGAACCATGCAGGCGCACACCGAAGGTTCTAGCCTGCTCGCGATGCAAATCGGTTTTGGCGCGCGAAATGCTGTAGCAGCTGTTACGCTTGCGGAACATGGCATCACGGGGCCGATCAACGTGTTGGACGGTGAATTCGGATACTTCAATCTCTTCGAAAACAGTGGGGACGCGACGTCTGTCATTTCACAGCTTGGGAAAAAGTGGTGCATCACGGACGTCGCGCACAAGCCGTTTCCGTCCGGCCGCGCGACGCACGGCATCGTTGACGCGTGTCTCACCCTCAAACGCGCTCATGACATCTCCTGCGAGAGCATCGCAACTGTCAGCGCGGAGGTGCCGCAGCTTGTCCATCAGCTGGTTGGCAGAGCACCGCGGCAACAGATGGACATCAACTACGCGCGGCTCTGCGCCCGCTATGTCGCGGCGTGTGCGTTGATCGACGGAAACGTCGCGTTCAGCGATTTCAACGATGACGCCTATCTGCGGCTCGGGCACCGGGCGCTTGCAGACAAGATCGATATGTCATCGGCAGGGCCGGAGACTGACGGTTCTTTGACGCCGGTTTCGGTTGAAATCGTATTGACTGACGGCACGCGGCATCGCGAGACGGTAGCATCGGTTTATGGGTGTCCGGGAAACCCGATGACATACGAGGCCCAGTTGGCGAAGTTTCGGGAGAATTGCGCCAATGCGCTGCGACCCGTTCCCATGCACCAGGTGGACGACATGATTGCGACCATCGCCGATCTTGAGACTGCTTCGGACGTATCAAGGCTGATCGACCTGTCGATCGCCTAAAGCATGTCCGCTTATGGCGGGACGGTTAGGCTCCACCCGGACCACATCCCACCGCGGTCATCCCGGTGCGTCTCACCGGGATCCACGCATTCGCGATTCGGGGCGTTGATTGGAGGCGGAGGCTGGGCGAATGTGCATCCGTCACATCAGCCGGAGGCCGCTGTACGATGGATCCCGGGCACGGAGGCCCGGGATGATCTCTTTGGGTGAGGGGGCTGTTCCGGCGAAAAGGTCTGGTGGCGCAAGAAGGTCCGTGCGGCTTGCAACTGCCGCCTGTCTCACTCCGCCCTCCGCCGTTACCCGTCCTTGAGCACCAGCTTGCGGAAAACGCGATTGGCTGCCTCGACAATGTCAGGGTCCATCGCCGTTTCGTCGACTGTTGCGTCTTGCGCCAACGCAATCTCATGTTCGATGAGGGTGTCGAGCGCAGCGGCGCGCGGCCCACGGCCCAGCTCCCGAGACTTCGCCTTTTGCTGGAGCAAGTCCTCAATGATGTCGCTCGTCTCAGCTGGCAGGTCGACACCGTCTCTCAGGTCCGAGATTGCCATTGGCAGTGGCCCCTTGGCGTTCGAACGTAACCACATCAGGGCGAGTGCCGGCCGCAAGCTATAGAAGTACTTCTTAAGCGCCACCGTCTCCTTGTCTGCGATAAAGCGCCGATACTGTGTCTCAGCCAGTCGCAAATAATGGTATGTCGACGGACGCTTGTGCGCCGTGCGAAGGCTGAGCCGGGCAAGGGTGGTCATGGCCGGTTTGTCGGCGCGATAGATGACGGGAGAGCGCAGCCATTCCAGAAGGACCGGGTTGGGCTTGATGAGAAGCCGCAGTGCCTTCTTCAAATCCCAGCCGTTGATATCCAATTCGGCATTAATCGGCAGTTCGATCACATCACGGCGTTTGTCAATCGACAGGTACCAGTCAAGGGAATGCACATAGACAAAGCGCACGTCATAGTCTGAATCCGGAGACGGAAAGCCCCATGCGCGGCTGCCGGATTCGACGGCGAACAGAATGCGGACGTTGTGGTCGCGTTCGATCGCGTCGAGCTGTGCATTGATTTCGCCACGGACGGCCCTGGGGATGGTTGCTATTGCGGCCGGCATGTGTGTGCTGTTGCTCCTCTCTGGCCGTCACCACGTCGCACGAGGCGCTGTTTCCATTGGGCGCGCCCGGGACGGTTTCGGCTCACCCTAAAAAGATCTAGTCTCGGCACAAGCCACCACTGCCACGTCAGCGACCGCGGGAGGAATCGTAATGGCAAGCGCGCCGCCAATGACGTCCGAGATACTGCCTCCAGGTATTCGCACCCACCACGTTGCCAACAACAACGGGCTGGTGATGCATGTTCTTGAGGCCGGCGCCGATGCCCCGGACACGCCTGTGCTTCTGCTTCTACACGGCTTTCCGGAACTGGCGTATAGCTGGCGCAAGGTGATGGTGCCGCTGGCTGAAGCCGGTTTCCGGGTGATCGCGCCGGACCAGCGCGGATACGGTCGCACCGTCGGGTGGACGAATGCGTTCGATTGCGATCTCGCCGAGTATCGCATTCTCAATCTGGTGCGCGATCAGATCAGCCTGTTGTCGGCTCTGGGCATTGGCAGCGTTCATGGTGTGATAGGCCACGACTTCGGCTCACCGGTCGCGGCCGCCTGTGCGCTGGCGCGCCCAGATCTCTTTCCGCGCGTTGCCCTGATGAGCGCGCCATTTGCCGGTGCGCCGGGCTACCCGATCGGAACGGCGGCCGCTGCACAAGCGTCCGAGCCGGAGCCGTTGCCCGCGGCGCGTGCCGGCCTGTCGGATCCCGGCTTCAACACGGCACTCGGAGCGCTCAACCCGCCGCGCAAGCACTATCAGTGGTATTATTCCACGCCTGAAGCCAACGCGAACATGCACGCAGCATCGCAAGGCCTGCATGCGTTTTTGCGCGCGTACTACCACCACAAGAGCGCAGACTGGGCGGAAAACAAGCCGTATCCGCTTGCCGCCTGGACAGCGGAGGCGCTGGCAGTCCTGCCGACCTACTACATCATGGATCGCGATGTCGGCATGGCTGAAACCGTGGCGCCGTTCATGCCGACGGACGCGGAGATCACCGCCAACACGTGGCTGCCCGACACCGAACTCGCTGTCTACACTGCGGAGTATCAGCGCACCGGCTTCCAGGGCGGCCTGAATTGGTACCGCTGCGTAACCAGCGGCCTGTTTACCGATGACTTGCGGACGTTCGCCGGTCGCACCATTGACGTCCCAGCAACGTTCATCTCCGGCAAGTCCGACTGGGGCACGCATCAAAAACCGGGCGACTTTGAAGCGATGACAGCGACGGCCTGTGCCGACTATCGCGGCACAACCCTGATCGACGGCGCCGGCCATTGGGTGCAGCAGGAGCAGCCAGCCGCAGTCGTGGATGCGTTATTGCGGTTTTTGCGGGGGTAGGGTTGGTTGGGAGGCGTCTTTGAGACGACCCAGCCGGCAGAGCTTGTCGAATCTTGAAATCAAGCGCCGAGCCTTGGCCGGTCCGCCCGTCCTAAGCGCAGTCTCCAACTCCCATCGGTCGTCGATCTGACCAAAGGTGAATGACGGGGACGCATAGGGGATAGGCAGGGCATCGCCACGAAACCTGGCACTCACGGATTGGCGTTGTCCTATTTCGTTCAGATAATACCGCTGCAACTCGGAAAACATGCTGCTGCTAAACGCGTCATCGACCACGACAAGATTCAAAAGTGCGCGTTTGTTTTCGCGGCAAACAGCATGAAACACCAAAGACCGCAGGGCAGCGGAATGCGAATTGGAACCGTCTGCATTCGGCCTCCAGCTGACAGGCAACGGACCAAAGTGTATTGAGAACAGAAAACCCTTTATTTTGTAAAACCCAGACGCCTTGGTCCGTTTCACAATATAGGCGTCGACTCCCGCGATCGCGGTTTTGAGGTCGAGCACGGGAAACGGTTGATTTTCGGGTTTCCGAAACACGTCAGGCGGGCGGATGATATCGTATAGCTTCACCTGCGCGTGGGCCGGCGTCGCGGCAGTGATGAGCCAGGCGAGCCCAGCGACCAGGCGCCAGCGCCTAGATTTGATCCATTTACCAATCAGCAAGGCAATCCCCGTCGCACAAATTAGACGCATGCTGATGTTCTTCAATCGCGACGGAGAAGTCAAATGCGAGAGTGTAAGAATGTGCATCCGGCGAACCATTGTGCCACCGTTCTACGTGCCCATCGTAGGAAAACTGATGACGTCGAGCGTTTGCAGCGGGTTTGGCAAATTTTATCGCGCAGACTGCGTGAATTGGGTGATCAACAGCTTCGAGAAACCGATCCCGGAGCTAGGCAGCACGTTGCCGGTGAGGCTGCTGAGGTCCATCGTGAGTGGAAAGAGATCGACGCAAAGTTGCGTAAGGCTGAACGAGAATTGGACACGCTGGAGAATGACTACAGAATGTCTCGCTGTCAGACTCTCGGTGGACCACTGCCATCGGTTCCGAGATTGACGTAAGACGACACACCGAGAAGACCACTGTCTCTACGCCCCACGAGGCCAGGTCCAAATTGCATCAATGAACCATGGGGCCTTTCTGTAATAGCGGGCGTTTCCGCAAGCTCCATTGCACGAGACGCCCACCCACACCTCAAGGCATCGGCAGGGCTTCGTGTTCCTTCAGCGTCTCGCCGCTGGCGGCATCGACTTCGAACATCTTCACGCGATAGCCCCACAAGTGCGCGACGTGGAGCAGGGTGCGGTCGCAGTCGTCCTTGTCGAGCAGCACGCCGTTACGGCAGCGGTGGAACAGGTTGAGACGGCGCGTGCCGGACAGGTCGGCGCTCATCACCTGAATATCCGGGTCGCGCGCACCTGTATCGTATTGGTCCGCCAGCGCGCGCCGCACCTGCCGATAACCCTCGTCGTTGTGAATGACCTCGACCTGCATGAACGGGCTGTCCGACCGTTCATGCAATTGGAACAACCGGAAATCTCGGATCACCTTGGGCGAGAGATACTGCAGAATGAAGCTGTCGTCGCGGTAGTTCGCCCAGGCGTCTTTGAGCACCGCCAGAGCATCGCCGGTTCCGGCAATATCGGGGAACCAGAGTTTGTCTTCTTCCTCCGGATTCTCAACGATCCGCTTGATGTCGCGCATCATCGCAAAGCCAAGCGCGTAGGGATTGAGACCGGAGTAGTACTGCGCATCAAACGGCGGTTGGAAAACGACCGATGAGTGCGAATGCATGAACTCGAGCATCGCGCCCTCGCCGATCATGCCGCGCTCATACATCGTGTTCAGAATTTCGTAGTGCACGAAGGTCGCGCAGCCCTCGTTCATCACCTTGGTCTGGCGCTGCGGGTAGAAGTACTGCGCCAGCATGCGCACGATGCGGAGCAGCTCTCGCTTCCACTCGGGCAGTTTGGGCGCGTGCTTTTCGAGGAAGTAGAGAACGTTCTCTTCCGGCAAGCCGAGCGTTTCGCGCTCGCGCTTTGTCTCGGCCGTGAGTTTCTCGGCGTTTTCCTTTTTGAGCTGCGAGCGCGGGATTGTGCGCCAAATCTCATTGTAAGTGATTTCCTCGTGCATCCGGCGGCGGCGCTGCTTTTCCTTCAGCGCTTGCGGTGTGCGCGACCGGCGCGGCACGGGATGACGCGAGATGCCTTGATTCATAAGCGCATGGGCTGAGTCCAAAACGGCCTCGACCTCTTCGACGCCGTACTTTTCCTCGCACTCGGCAACGTATTCCTTAGCGAACGTCAGATAATCCAGGATCGACGTCGCGTCGGTCCACTGCTGGAACAGATAATTGTTCTTGAAAAAATGGTTATGGCCGATTGCGGCGTGCGCCATCACCAGTGCCTGCATCGTCATGGTGTTTTCTTCCATGATGTAATTGATGCAGGGGTCGGAGTTGATCACCAGCTCATAGGCGAGCGCGCGCATGCCCTTGCGATAGGCCGCTTCTTCCCGCGCGAAGTGCTTTCCGAACGACCAGTGCCGGTACATATTCGGCATACCGATCGAGGCGTAGGCGTCAAGCATTTGCTCGGCACGGATCACCTCGATCTGGTTCGGATAGACATCGAGCCCCATTTCGTTGACGCCAATTTCGTAAATGGCGTCATACGTATGCTGGACGAGTTCAAAATCCCATTCCGGCCCGTCAAAGAGCAGTCCGCTTCCACTGGCGGGTTTTGGCGGCGGTGGCGGTTGGGCCGGTGGTTGGATCGTCTCGCTCATGTCTTGGGTTCAACCTTCGTAAACTCGGTTGAGACGGCGGCAACGCTGCCTCGGAATTGATTGTAGCCGACGTCGCATGCGCAGCCGACGACAGCGCTTTGAGCTAGCTCGACGACGCGAACAGCTCTCGAAACACCGGATAGATTTCTCCAGGGCCGGACACGCGTCGCATCGCGAAATGCGGATTGTCGTCTTCGAGCTCCTCGTATCCACTCCACACGACGGACAGAAACGGCGCAATCGAGTCCTCGGAATACGTCTCAATGTACGCGTAGTACTGGCAAATCGGCAGGATCTCGTTGCGCAACAAACCGAGGCAGCGCGCCATATCATCATCGAAGTTGTGGCCGTCGGACGCTTGCGCGGCGTAAATGTTCCAATCGTCCGGCGGATACCTGTCGCGCACGACCTTCAGCATTTCATCCAGCGCGGAGGAAATCACCGTGCCGCCGGTTTCGGTGTTGCGGAAGAATGTATCCTCGTCGACGACCTGCGCCTCCGTCGTGTGCCGGATAAAGACCAGGTCGACTTCCTGATAGTGCCGCGCCAGGAACAGGTGCAGCAGCATGTAGAAGCGCTTTGCGAGTTCCTTCAGGTCTTCCGTCATCGACGCCGAAACATCCATCAGGCAGAACATGACGGCCTGCGTTTTCGGCTTCGGCTTCATCTCCGTGCGATTGTACTGCAGGTCGAGCGGGTCGATGTAGGCAACCACTTTGCGCAAGTAGACCAAGTGATCGCGCTTGCGCTTGAGCTCAGCGATCTTGTCGTCGTCACGTGGCGTACGTGCCTCCAGCTCGGCAATCTGTTCGTCGATCTCTTCAAGCTCACGGGTCGTCGGGCGGCGCAGCGCAATGCGCCGTGCAAGCGAGTTCCGCATCGTCCGCACGCGGTTGAGCTTCGCCGGTGGCCCGTCCGTTGTCAGACCCGCGCGGACCGGCTCTGGCGATTTCAGGCTCTTGAGCTTGGCCTTGACCAGGTTCGGCAGTTCCAGATCTTCAAAAAACAGGTCGAGAAACTCATCCCGTGTCAGGGAGAAGACGAAATCGTCTTCGCCTGAGCCGTCATTGCTGCCTTTGCGCCCGCGCCCGCCTTTGCCACTGTCCGGCTTGCGGATGACATCGCCTGGCTTGAAGTCCTTGTTCCCCGGCAGCACGAAGTCGCGCTCGCCAGAGCTTGATCCGAGCCGAAAGTTCGGCTCTTTCAGGCTGCGGGTCCGGATCCGGACGTTCTCGCCGCCTTCAACCTCGGAGATTTTCCGGCGCTTGATGGCGTCCTTCACGGCTTCCCGAATCTCAGACTTGGCCCGGCGCAAAAACCGCTGGCGGTTGCCAAGGCTCTTGGCTTTCGGATTGAGGCGGCGGTCGACGATGTGCATGGTTTGGTTTCAGATCCGCTATGCGAGCATGACGAGGCCCGTCAGGAAAACGATCGGCGATACTATGGCACCGGTCTGGATGAAGCGAAGGAAATAGAGCGAATGCCTTTGCTTCCAGTAGTCTGCCATATCGGCAGAGAAGAACTGATGGATCTGACGCGATCCATATTCCTTTGCCGTTCGCTCGTCGAAGCCCGGCTCGCCGACTCGTCCGATAAAGGAACTCCGTGGCCGGTACTTCATATGCCCATCTGCCCAAATTGACATCAGCCAGAGTACCACGCCGAAGATGAACATGGCGAATATCCCGTATTCCATCAGCTGCACGGCGAGGTGTTGGTACGCCGTCAATGGAACGTCGGAACTTGCGAATGTCATCCTTGCCTTACCCTTCCGCCCAGCCGCCGCAAGCCTGCGAGTGCTAAGCGAGGTTCAGTTGCCACGACACGCCGAACTTGTCGTTAAGCCAAGCGAACTTTCGGCTGAAGCCATGGTCGTCGAGCGGCATTAGCACCTCTCCTCCGTCTGCCAGCGCCGCCGACAAATGATCAATTTCCTCAGGGCTCTCACACGTGACGAAAATCGACACCGACGGCGTAAACGAGAAGGGATGGGCTATCGGACTGTCTGAGCATTGGACGGTACGGCCCGCCACGACGAATTTGGCATGGATGACCGTGCCTTCGGCACCAGGGCCATCCGGACCGTAACGTGTGATGGCCTCGATCCGGCTGTCGGGAAAGACCGAGACGTAGAACAACATCGCCGCCTCGGCCGACCCCTCGAACATCAAAAACGGATCGACGGACGACACCATCGACACCTTGCTCCTTCGGTTAGCCCGACTTCTTCACGCGCATGTACCACTCGACCAGACGGCGCACCTGCATTTCGGTGTAACCGCGCGCCACCATGCGCTCAACGAAGTCCTGATGCTTCTTCTCGGTCTCGCTGTCCTTTTTCGCGCCGAAGGAGATCACCGGCAGGAGGTCCTCGACCTGTGAGAACATCCGCTTTTCGATGACGTCGCGGATTTTCTCGTAGCTCGTCCAGCTCGGGTTCTTTCCGGAATTCTTGGCACGCGCTCTCAGCGAGAACTTGACGACCTCGTAGCGGAAGTCCTTCGGATTTGCGATGCCGGCCGGTTTCTCGATCTTCGACAGCTCTTGATCCAACAGCGAGCGGTCCATCAACTGGCCGGTATCCGGATCCTTGAAGTCCTGGTCTTCGATCCATGCGTCGGCGTAGGCGACGTAGCGATCGAACAGGTTCTGCCCGAAGTCATGGTAGCTCTCGAGGTACGCCTTTTGGATCTCGTTCCCGATGAACTCGGCATAGCGTGGCGCGAGTTCTTCCTTGATGAACTCGATGTAGCGATCCTCAGTTTCTTCGGGCAGCTGATCCCGCTTGATCGCCTGCTCCAGGACGTACATCAGGTGCACGGGATCTGCGGCGATCTCATTGGTGTCGTAGTTGAACGTCTCGGAGAGGACTTTGTAGGCAAAGCGGGTTGAGGCGCCTTCCATACCCTCGTTGATGCCGGCCTCGTCGCGATACTCCTGGATTGTTTTCGCGTGCGGATCGGTATCCTTCAGGCTCTCTCCGTCATAGACACGCATCTTCGAGAAAAGGGACGAGTTCTCGTGCTCTTTCAAGCGCGTGAGGACAGAGAAGCGTGACAGCATCTCCAACGTCCCCGGCGCACACGATGAGTCTGACAACTCGCTGGTCCGCAGCAGTTTTTGATAGATCTTGATCTCTTCGGAGACGCGCAGGCAGTAGGGCACCTGAATGACGCAGATTCGGTCCAGGAACGCCTCGTTGTTCTTGTTCGACCGGAAGCTCTGCCACTCGCTTTCGTTCGAGTGCGCCAGAATGATGCCCTGATATGGCAGTGCACCTACGTTTTCGGTGCCGACATAGGTGCCGTCCTGTGTCGCGGTTAGCAACGGGTGCAGCATCTTGATCGGCGCCTTGAACATCTCGACAAACTCGAGCATGCCCTGCGTCGTCCGGTTGAGGCCACCGGAGTATGAGTAGGCATCCGCATCGTTCTGTCCGAAGAACTCGAGCTTGCGGATATCGACCTTGCCGACAAGCGCAGAGATGTCCTGGTTGTTCTCGTCACCCGGCTCCGTCTTTGCAACGCAGATTTGTCGGAGACGCGACGGGTGCAGCTTCACCACGGTGAACTTCGAGATATCACCGCCGAACTCGTCCAGGCGCTTCACAGCCCACGGGCTCATGCGCCCAGTGAGTTTCCGAACCGGGATGCCGTAGCGTTGCTCGATCTGATCGCCCATCGTGATGGGATCGAAGAGGCCAAGCGGGCTCTCGAAGATCGGGCTGATATCGTCTCCAGCCTTGAGCGCGTAGATCGGGCAGACTTCCATCAGTTCTTTGAGCCGCTCGGCCAGGGACGATTTACCGCCGCCCACGGGGCCGAGCAGATAGAGAACCTGCTTGCGTTCTTCCAGTCCTTGCGCGGCATGTCGGAAGAACCCGACAATGCGCTCAATGGTTTCCTCAAGCCCGTAAAAATCCTTGAACGCCGGATACACTTTCATCGTCCGGTTCAAGAATATGCGGCCGGATCGCGGGTCTCGCGACGTGTCGACCATTTCGGGCTCGCCAATCGCCGAGATCATGCGTTCGGCCGCGCTCGCATAGAGCATCGGGTCCGAACTGCAACCCTCCAAGTAGGCCTTCAGGCTCATCTCGGATTGTTGTTGGCGCTCGTAGCTTTTCGTGAACAGCTCGAAGACTTCGTCTTTCGTGGTCATGTCAGTCACACTCGCGCGTGTTGTGCACGTCCTTTAGTCCTGTGAGCGAGCACTTCGCCCTCGCAGTTAGATCGGGGGATACCGTCCGATGTGGTCACCAAACGCTTGCCGGCTACGAAACGCCCACCGGCTACAGAACGCTCAGTGGCTGTACCCTTGTCCCGATCGCTCGCCGTGGCGCACGACGCTGAAAGCTGTCTCACCCGAACTACCGGATTGCAGTCCGCCAAAATGAGAGTGCGCCAGTCTTTGCAAAAACCAAGATTTGACTACCGCAGCCCGGTTCGAACCGGACCTAAATAATATGGTAGCACAACTCGTGCCTCGGCAACGTCCTAAAAGCACGGATTTGAAGAGAATACACAAGAGGCTCCTTGGAGAAAGTTTCAGAAAATCAGTCGGTTATCGACAATGTGCGTCAAACGGTGCGGGATTTTGACAGTTTCGATGAAACTTCTGTCACATAGCGGCGAGGTGCCGCGCAAAGTGTCCGAAGTTTGGGCAGTATTGCCGTGTGATGCAGCAGTCGCGGCTCGTCCTTTCGAGCCAGACTGATTCGCAGGGCACGATGAGGTCGTTTCAAGCGACGCCACAGCCGTCCAGCTGCGTGTGGCCCGGTGTTCGCACCAGCGTATCGCCGGGCAGAGCAGAAGCGCCTAATCCTTCTTGGTGTCTTCGCCGGTTGCCGTGCGATCCGGTGCGCCAGGTAAGATGTCGTCGTCGGGCGGAAGATCACCGTGCAAGTGCGCCCGTTCCCGCCGTCGTTGGTCCGCAACCAGTCGATGGGCGGTATCCGAATTCAGTCCCAACGCATGAAATGTCACCTCTGCGAGATCGAAACTGGCCTCGATCGTCTCCGGAACAACTTCCGTCGCACCGACAGCGAGCAGGCGCCGGGCATGCTCGGCGTCCCTTGCGCGGACCAGGATGGGCAAGTCGTGGTGAATTCTGCGAACGCCTGCAACGATTCCTTCGGCGGCGCGAACGTTATCCATGGTCACGATCAAGGCGGCGGCTTGCTCGATTCCCGCGAGTTCCAGAATGCGAGTCTGGCTCGCATCTCCATAGTGGACCGCGGCACCGCTTTTCGCGTAGCGCCGCACGAGGCCCGCGTCGCGGTCCAGTCCGAGATGCGCGATGTGCGCGTCCTCAAGGAGCCGTCCGAGCAGCTGACCGACGCGGCCATAGCCCGCGACGATCACATGGCCGGTCGGCTGGTTGCTTGTATCGCTTGGCAACGAGGTGCCATCGGCCGCATCGCCGGACTCAAAACGCGCCGCAACGAGACGCGCGACATAAGCGAGGCCCGGTGTGAGAACCATGCTGATGCCGGCGACCATCAAGATGAACCCGACGGTATCGCCGTTGATCAGCTGACCACTGAGCGCGACGGCCAGCACCACAAACGCAAATTCGCCAGCTGGGCCAAGCAGGATTGCGGTTTCGATGGCAACGGATCGTGGACTGCCGAACGCCCGCGCCAACACGTAGATCAGGCTCGCCTTCAGAATGATGAGCCCCGCAACCGACAAGAAGATCAGGCTCGGGCGTTCCATGACGGCGGCCAGATCAAGTTCCATCCCGACCGAGAGAAAGAACAGGCCAAGCAACAGCCCCTTGAACGGCTCGATGTCGACTTCGATCTGGTGGCGGTACTCGGATTCCGAGAGCAGCAGGCCCGCCAGGAACGCACCGAGTGCCAGTGACAGCCCGGCACTCGATGTCGCAACCGACGTTGCGATGACGACCAACAACACCGCGGCCATGAACATTTCGCGGGTTTCCGTCGCACCGGCGAACCGGAACAGCGGATGAACCACCCAGCGGCCCAGCAGCAAGATGACGCAAACGGCAAGTCCTGCCTTTGCGATCGCAAGGGAGAAATCCAGCCAGACGTTGTCCCCGTTGCCGCTTGCCGACATGACCTGCGCCGCAAACAAGATCGGCACAACGGACAAGTCTTGAAACAGAAGGATCGAAAAGCTGGTTTGGCCGGTTGGCGTCCCAAGACGTCGCCGCTCGATCAGCAATTGCATGACGATCGCCGTTGACGACAGCGCCAGGCACGCGCCGAGAACGGCAGATGCTGCGGGAGAGTTGCCAAATGATGCGGCGATCCCACCAATCACCACCGCTGTGATGATGACTTGCGCTGCACCGAGACCGAACACGAGCCGGCGCATGCGCATCAGCCGGTCCAGCGACAACTCGAGGCCGATCAGAAACAGCAGAAACACGACCCCGAATTCTGCGATGTGACGGACCGTCTCAACGTCGTCGAGCACGATGGTTGATAGCCATGGCCAGGTGTCGGTCAGTTGGCCCAGTCCATGCGGCCCGATCAGCATCCCGACCGCCAGAAAACCGAGAACAGGGCTCAGCTTGAGCCGATGGATCAACGGCACAATGAGTCCGGCAGCCACCAGAAAGACGATGACTTCGCGTAGCATGGGTCGCCCGCTGCTTGTGAGGCCTGCAAACCGCAGACCCTAAAACGGAACGACGGTCAAGGGCATGCCGCCTCTCGGGCGCAGTGTTACACGGCTTACAGGCTCCGGCGCATAGTGCCCATCCCACTCGAAGCGCGCTTTCCGGACAAATGTGGCCAGCAACACGATCGCTTCGATCAGCGCAAAGGACTGGCCCAGGCAGATCCTTGGCCCCGCGCCAAACGGCAGATACTGTGTGCGTGGGCGGTCTTGATTCACATCCGGCGCAAAGCGGTCAGGATCAAACTTGTCCGGGTCGTCCCAAAGCTGGCGATGGCGATGAATGGCAAAGATCGGAACGATAATCTGATCGCGCGGCGAAAATGTTACGTCTCCAATCGTGATCGGACGAATGGCGCGCCGCGCAACGACTGGAGCCGGCGGATAAAGGCGCATACTTTCTTCCAGCACCTGCTTTGTCACCGTCAGCTCATTCACGTGTGACGCGGTAATGTTGCCGTCGCCGCAAACATTGAGGACTTCCGCACGCACCTTGTCCTGCCACTCCGGCGCCCGCGCCAGCAGATAGAGCGTAAACGTCAGCGCGCGAGCGGTCGTTTCATGCCCGGCTTCAAGCAGCGTCAGCAGATTGTCGATCAGCTGATCATCACTCATCGGCGCGCCAGTGTCCGGATTTCTGGTCGCAAGCAGACGGCCGAGCAAGTCGTCGGTGACGGCTTCCGGCGACGATTTCCGCCGTTGGATAATCGCGGCAACAAACGATCGCAGCTTGCGCGCGGCCCGGCTCATACGCCAGGAGGCCGGATGCGGCAGCCACTCGGGCAGCGAAAAGATCTCCCAGGCCATCTCCCACGGGACCGCAGCGAGATAATCATGCGTCGCGGCGATGAGCCGTTGCGTCTCATCCGGTTCGCCGTCATCCAGCATGGTGCGCGATATGACGGCAAACGTTGCCGCGATCATGTCGTCGTCGATTTCGCGTTGGCCAGGGCTCACCCATCGGTCAGCCGCCTCGGTTGCAACAGCCGAGATGGTTGGCACGTATGAGAGGATGTCGGCATGCCGGAACAGCGGCGCCATCGCGCGCCGTTGCCAGCGCCAGTGTGGACCGTCGGCCGTGAGGACGCCATCGCCTGCCGATTTGCGAAAAACCCGCTTTTCCATGTCGGACTTGTTGAAGGCGCTCGCCTCTTTGATGAGGATTTGCTCCGTCAACTCGGGGTCGCTGATCCAAGCGACTTTGATCCCGCCGCCGACCTCCGCAACCGTCATGGGCTGCTCGTAGGCAAGCTGGGGCACAGAGGCGAGAGGGTTGTCGACAAACCGGAACAGGAAGCGATGCAGCGGCAAGGGCTCACGCGGACATGACACCGTCGGCGGATACAAGGCGGAGGATGGTGCGACGGACTGTGTGGTGCTGTCCATGCGTAAAATCCTAAAGTTACAAGATGAATCAAAAAGCTAGCGTCAGAAGCCGACCAGACTGAGACGCCGCCAGTTGAAGCATGGTGCGTCCCATTCGGCTGTCTCTGATGTGACATCGTTCAGTGCGCTGTTCGCGAGAGTCTTATGATTGCGCTGTTCGCACGCTCGCGGCTCGAGCGCTGGCTATCCTGCAAGGGCAATTCCAGGCCGCGACCGCGGCCCGGCGCGTTGCGCCGCCCTCGCGGAGGCCCGAGCGCAGCGAGGAATAGCCGTGAGCGATAAATAACACCCGCGTTGCGCCGCCCCGGCGGAGGGCCCGGCCGTAGGCCGGAATAGCCCGTGAGCGAAGAGTCTTTCGTTGCGCTACCGCTCGCGACAAGCGCTCGCTACTTGAGCGCTGGCTATCCTGCGAGGATGATCCCGGGCTGGAATAGCCGGGAGCGATCAACAACCAGCGCGGGTTGACAGTCGGGCACCCCCGGCCGCGACCGCGGCCCGGCGCGTTGCGCCGCCCTCGCGGAGGCCCGAGCGCAGCGAGGAATAGCCGTGAGCGATAAATAACACCCGCGTTGCGCCGCCCCGGCGGAGGGCCCGGCCGTTAGGCCGGAATAGCCCGTGAGCGAAAACCAGCGACACGCATTAACTCCAGAGCGCCGCGAGCCCGTATCCGGGTGCCAGAAGCAATCCGGCCCACGCGAGGGACGAGGCGAAGCTCGCAAACACGAACTGGGGCCACGGCATGGTCATTGCGCCGGCAACGACGGGCAGGAAGGGCCGGGCCGTGCCCATGAACTTACCGGCCATGATGGCCAAAAGGCCCCATCGTTGAAATAGCCCGCGACAGCGATCGAACAGGTCCGGATAGCGCGAGAACGGCCAGAACCGGACCAGATCCTCGCGAAAATACCGACCAACGGCAAAAGAAATCACGTCGCCCAGCATGGCGCCGGCGCTTCCGGCCAGCCAGACGGGAAGAAATGTGCCGCCGGCCGCGCTGTCCGCAGCCCCAATCGCCAGAAAAAGCGCAGTTGACGGGATGAACAACGAAACAATGACGATGCTCTCGCCCAGCCCGAGAAAAAAGACAAGAACCGGCACAAACGCACTGTTCTCTGCGATAAACGCGAGCGCCGCGCGCGTCATTGCCTCGATGGATCCGAGCTCAATCATTGAAGTTCCCACGATCGCACGCTAAGTCGTGCAGCACCTGGTCGGCTACGGCGCAGAAAATGTGCCCGTGTGTTGTGTCGGGTGATTGATGCGGCCACGTGACACTCTGGCACAAATCGAGATCGTTAGATTGGACTGACGAGGGCGCAAAGGCGTTACCGATTGGCCCTGGGGCGAAACAAAGAGGACGTAATGAGCGCGACGGAACGGTCATCGGACAGCACGCCAATCGGGCAGGCGTCCCCGAAGTCCCGGAATTTTCGGTTACGGCAGGCGGTTCATCGCCACAATCCGATTTCCAAGCGGGGGATCCAGGAACGGCTGTTCACGATGGCGTTTTCGGGTCTGGTTTACCCACAGATTTGGGAAGATCCGGTTGTCGATATCAAGGGTCTGAACCTAAAGGACGGTGAGCATCTGGTGGCGATTGCGTCCGGCGGTTGCAATATCCTCAGCTACCTGTCCGCAGCCGACATCAAAGTCACGGCGATTGACCTGAACCCCGCCCACGTCGCGCTGAATAAACTGAAACGGGCCGCCGTCAAGCACCTTCCGGATTAC
Organism: Pseudomonadota bacterium; assembly: GCA_039186015.1. Taxonomy (GTDB): domain Bacteria; phylum Pseudomonadota; class Alphaproteobacteria; order Rhizobiales; family Hyphomicrobiaceae; genus JBCBWG01. Next base: position 38,190 of record JBCDAH010000006.1, on the reverse strand, counting down.
CAGGCGTTCCATCGCTTCTTCGCTGAGGCGGATGCGCGCCAGAACGTCGACGCGTACTTCACATACATCCGACCACATCTGGACGACGCGACCCGGAAATACTGGGAGTCGCGCAATGTCGTCGGCCGCCGCCGGATCGGCTATTTCGGCTCCAACTTGTACCGCCACGGCCTCCTCGGTGCATTTATCGGTGCCAGCCATCTGCTTGCACGCGTGCACGGGCGCAACCCTCGAAAGCTCCTGAAGGCGCGGTCGCTTGAGGAACAACGCGCGATTTTTGACAGCGAACTCGCGCCCCTGTTCGAAAAGCGGCATATTCGTTGGCTGCTCAATAAGCCGTCGGCCTTGTTTGGCCTGGGCATCCCTCCGTCTCAGTTCGAGGCGTTGAAGGGAGACGAGAAGTACATGGCGCAGGTCCTGCGTGAGCGGCTCGAGCGCCTCGCTTGCGGTTTCGACCTCAAGGACAACTACTTCGCTTGGCAGGCATTCGGTCGCCGCTACGCCAGCGGGGGTGCCGGACCGCTGCCGCCGTACCTTCAACGCGAGAACTTCGAAACGCTGCGGAGCCGTGTCGACAGCATCGATGTCCAGCACCGCTCGTTCACGGAGTACCTCGCTGAGCAAGCGGAGGAATCGCTCGATGCCTACGTGTTGCTGGATGCGCAGGACTGGATGACGTCGGAGATGCTGACAGGTCTCTGGACAGAGATCGCACGCACGGCGCGGCCCGGTGGACGGGTAATCTTCCGGACCGCTGGGGAACCCACTATCCTGCCGGGTCGGGTGCCTGACGAGATCCTGAACCAGTTCTCGTACGATGAAGAGCGTTGCAAACAACTCACGCAGGAGGATCGCTCATCGATCTACGGTGGCTTCCACGTCTACGTGAAGCAGGCCCACGTTGATCGGAGCACAAATTGAGTCGCACCGAGACCGGAGATGCCGCCGACCATATGGACGGCATCTATCGCTACCAGCGACATATCTATGACGCGACGCGGAAGTACTTTTTGCTCGGCCGTGACCGGCTTTTGAACAATCTGCAACCGCCAGAAGGCGGCAGCATCCTCGAAGTCGGCTGCGGCACCGCGCGCAATCTCGTGCTCGCGGCGAAGCGCTATCCGAATGCTCGGTTATACGGCTTTGACATCTCAGATGAGATGTTGATTACGGCCAGAGCATCGATCGAACGCGCCGGACTGGCCGACCGCATTACATTGGCGCAGGCAGATGCGACGGCGTTTGATGTTGGAGAAACATTCGGCATAGCCCCGGTCGATCGGGCCTTCTGTTCCTACACGTTGTCCATGATTCCGCCGTGGCGTGCGGTTCTTCCCGCGGCCATGGACGCACTCGCTCCCGGCGGCCAATTGCACATTGTTGATTTTGGCCAGCAATCCCGCCTGCCAGGGGCATTTCGCGCGGGATTGTTCGCATGGCTCAAGCAGTTTTCAGTTCATCCGCGCGCAGATCTTGAAGTAGCGCTCAGGGAAGCGATCGCCGGCCGCGATGCGAGCCTGACCTTCGAGACGCTCTATCGAGGTTATGCGGACTATGCCGTTATTGAGCGCCGGCCAGAGTCTGACTTCGTGTCGTCAAACTAGAGCGTTTCAGACATAGGCGGAATCGGAGGATTCCCAAATCAGTTGATCTCTGCTTCAACATGTATGCTGGAGCGAGGGGGCCAGCATGCATGGCAAAGCCGTTATCAAACGATCTGCGCACGCGCGTGGCTGAGGCCATTGCGTCGGGGGAGAGTAGCCGTGCGGTTGCCGAGCGGTTTGGTCTCGCGCCATCAACGATCATCAAGTGGGCAAAGCGGTTGCGCGAGACAGGCAGCGTGGCACCGGCGAAGTTCGGCGGCCATCTGACGTGCCGCCTTGACGACCATCGGGACTTCGTGCACCGCCAGGTCGCGGCCGTACCGCATTTGACGCTGCATGGCCTCAAGGATCTGCTGGCCGAGCGCGGGGTCATCGTCTCGCACGACACCGTCTGGCGGTTCCTGCGGCGTGAAGGCCTGAGCTTCAAAAAAAACGCTGTTGGCGATTGAGCAACACCGGGCCGACGTCGTGCAGCGCCGTGCGCGATGGCGCCGCGCCATGGTGCATCTCGATCCGGAACGCCTCGTATTCATTGACGAGACCTGGATCAAGACAAACATGGCGCCGATCCGCGGCTGGGGGGCAAAAGGCCGCCGCCTCAAGGGCTTTGTGCCGGATGGCCGTTGGAAAACACTGACGTTTCTGGCAGCTCTCAGGGTCGATGCGCTCACAGAGCCCTGCGTGATCGACGGCCCGATCAATGGCGCCTTGTTCCGCGCGTATGTTGAGCAGTTCCTCGTTCCGGCGTTGCGACCTATGGACATTGTTGTGATCGACAATCTCGGCGCACACCGCGGGAAGGCCGTACGTGATGCGATCCTCAGCGTGGGCGCCAGGCTCGCATTCCTGCCACCCTACTCGCCCGATCTCAACCCGATCGAGCAGGTCTTCGCCAAGGTGAAGCACTGGATGCGCATGGCCCAGGCCAGATGTGTCGACGCCATCCACCAGCACATCGCCAAGCTGGTCAGCAACGTCCCCCCGACCGAATACGCAAACTACCTCCGCAACGCCGGATATGCTTCCACCTAAACCTGAAAGACTCTAGGACGTGGGCCGATTTCGTCAGATTGTCTGCATCTGGTCATCGGCAACGGCGGCGACGCTCATTCGCCAACTCACGACCGATCTCGGCGCTCAGCATCATACCGCGCGAGATCTGCGCCGGCGTCAGGCTCTTAGCATCTGCACTATTGAGGATGCGTGGCGCTCCGTCTGCTTCCTGCACGCCGCGGGTCAGCTCGTCACAGTTGAGCTTGTCCTTCTCAAGGCGAAAGGCAAACAGGCGAACGCCAGCCGCATAAGTCCGCGCATCCGGCGATTGGCGAACCCAAGCCCGGCTCGAGTCCCGTCGGAGCGTCAAAAGCGCACGTCGACGCGCCGTCACGCAGGTTGGACTGTCGTCGACGCATCGCAATCCCGATCCCGGCGAGGACGCCCCGAAGCCCAAGGTGGCGCAGCCACCGGCGAGAGCTGCGAGGCTGGCAATCGCGCCAAACAGAACCAATTGCTTCAGAGAGGCCCGGAGTTCAGTCACGCACACGTTAGATTTCCTTGGAATGACCGACGCGGAATACCGATACGACATGGTCCAACTGTGGCGCCACCGGTTGGCGGTGCCTCATGCACTGTAAAAACGGTTGCTACGGCACGGCCGCCAGGTGGACTTACAACCTGCGGCAGCCTGCAGCAGGCCGGCGACACGATTCCGCTCGTGATGGAAATGATCTAGCCTCGTACACAGGAACAGGATGTTTCGAGAAAATGGAGGAAACCATGGTCCACGCAATCCGCATTCATGAGCACGGCGGCCCGGAAATGCTCAAGTGGGAGGAGGTGAACGTCGGAGCGCCGGCAAGCGGTGAGATACGCGTTAAGCACCATGCGGTCGGCCTCAATTACATCGACACCTATCAGCGGTCTGGGCTCTATCCCGTCGAATTGCCTGCCGTGCTGGGCATGGAAGGGGCCGGAGAAGTCCTCGCAGTCGGAGATGGTGTGACAGACTTCAAGGTCGGCGATCGCGTGGCCTACGCGAACCCGATGGGAAGTTACACTGAGGAACGGCTGATGCCGGCTGCACGTGCCGTTAAGCTGCCAGACGGTATCTCCTATGAGCAAGCCGCCGCGATGATGCTGCAAGGCATGACGGTGCGCTATCTGCTACGTCAGACATTCATTGTCGGCCCGGAAACGACGCTTTTGTTCCATGCGGCAGCAGGCGGCGTGGGATTGATTGCCTGCCAATGGGCAAAGCACCTGGGCGCGACGGTGATTGGAACCGCAGGATCCGAGGAAAAATGCGCGCTAGCCGAGGCTCATGGCGCCACACACTGCATCAACTACAAGACGGAAGACTTCGTTGCGCGCGTGAAAGAGATCACCGACGGTAAGGGCTGTGATGTCGTCTATGACTCCATCGGCCAGGACACCTACCCGAAATCTCTTGATTGTCTGCGCCCGCTCGGACTGTTCGTGACGTTTGGCAACGCGTCAGGGCCCATTAAGAACTTTGAGGTGGGTACGCTGGCGGGGAAAGGCTCGCTCTATGTCACGCGACCGACGTTGTTCACATACACGGCGCAACGAGAGGATCTGCTCGCGAACGCGAACGACCTGTTCGCGGTTGTGTCGTCGGGCGCAGTCAAGATCGAAGTGAACCAGGACTATCCGCTGAAAGATGCAGCACAGGCGCATCGCGACCTTGAGGCCCGCAAGACCACAGGGTCGACGATCCTTAAGCCGTAGTTCTCCGGCTCACAGCGTGAAACCCGGCCGCCCAGCGACAGCACGATAGGGGTGGCCGGACAGCGCCAAGAGAGAGAGAGGAACACACGACGGGCCAGGAACGCGACGGGCAAGGAACGCGGGCCCCAGGAATCGGGACCTGAAACTCAACTGCCCCGTGAGCGCCAACCCGCAATGCGATCAACTGGGCTTTGCCCCGCGACCAGATCGAGCGGCTGGCCGGTCACGCGCTCGACGGCGATAACAGCCAGAATGTCCCCGGATAGCGTGCGCTCAGTCGCCAGCCTCCGCCGCAAATCAGCCTCGTTCGCCGGAGTGGCATGCGATGACACGCTCGGTGCGACCCGTGCGCTCGTCAGCGCAACGTTTGACCCCTGAGCGCAGGCCGCAGCGAAGCTGCCCACCAAAAGCATAGATGCACAACGCAGTGCCGTGCGCACGTTCGCCTCTCCCCACGATCATCCCCGATTACATTAGCCGCGCTGCCGTCGCCGACAAAGCCAAGGTTGGAGTCGCTAACGGCATATTCAGCCGATGTCAGAGAGCTGTGGCCGACGTGCACTATATGCGTTTTCAGCTGACCGTCGCGCCAGCGAAACGGGCAAGTAAACCTGTCTCAATATGGCGCACAGGTTTTCGAATTGCTTACGGTTAAGATGTTGATTAATAAGAGAAAAACATATTCTCATTAACCAAATATCTGCAAACAATCGGCAAGTTTGTCCGGCGACGGGTTCGTTTTGTTCGGACCGTCAAGCAACGATGCTTTTGGCAGTAAGGGATTGCATCCATGGCACGGTGGAGCACCGGCTTCGATATTTCAGCCGATTGCGGCGGCGCCTCAGCGTCCGGCGCGATAGCAACAGAGGTTCTCTTCGAGCGCGGATTGAACTGTAGCGCAGGTCGCGGCGTCGCGCTCGATCTCGTTGCTGCGCACATGTGGTTCAACCTGGCCGCTGCGCGCGGCCATGAGAGTGCGAAGGCCTACCGCAGCGAGATTGCCGAAGGGCTGTCGCGGCAAGAGATCTCCCAGGCGCAGCGGCAAGCTCGCGATTGGTTGCAGAACAACCCGGCGTAGGTTTCGCCGCACACGCTGCGCCTACGGTGTGCTAGCAGTTCTGGAACAGAGACACCACACAGAGCCAGCTTTTCTTCGCGGCGTCGGTGATGCTCTCAGCAACCGTTTTGCTAGTGTCTTCAATCGCGCGGCCGGCTTTTTTGAGTTCGCGCTTCGAAGCGTCCGCCGTACGTTCGGCAAGCTCGACCACGGTCCGAGGGCTGCGATCCTTGGGTGTTTTCTCGGCGGTGTTCTGCGCCGGATCGGATGGTGAGGCTGCGTCGGTTGCCGGCCGGTCTGCAGCAGCATTGGCCGGTGGTGCGACCGTTGTTTCTCGCAAGGTAAACCGGTGCCCAAGGCACGGCTGTGACCGATCTTCCAGCCGCACCTGACAGGACGCATGGCCGTTTTGGCGCGCAATCTGCTGAACGCAGGCGTAACCCAGGGCCCGACTTGCAACTTTCCGACGGACAGCGCTGAGATCAATCGGTGATTTGCAGATATAGGTCGCGTCCGGGCCGTCGCAGGCGACGCAAACACTGTCCGCATGTGCAGCCGTGCTAAGGCCGACACCGATAAATGCGGCACAGACAACGCCGACGGTCGTAAGGCGATTTACCCCCATATCACCCATCCTCCAGGGAACTGTCATACGCGTCTTGCAACCAACACGCCATGGCACCTCGGATATGAGCGCCATAGATAGGATAGGCCGTGCACAATGCCAAGGCGCCAGTTCCTAAAGCGTTTCCGCGCTTTTATGGCATCCCGTTGGCGCCATGCTCCATAAACGCAGGACGCTCTTTCAACCGTGCAAAATAGGCGTCGACGGCTGCCAACTTCGGCTTCTCAAACGGGATCGCAAACCACCGGTTGACGTTCAGGCCCGTCGGGATGTCTGCCGCCGTGAACGTATTCTCCATGAGATACGGCCCATTTGCTGCCAATTCAGCGTTCAGCCGGTGCATATGGACCGTCCAACCCTCAATTCCCGCCTGAATCCGGTCCGGGTCGTCATAACCAGGTGTCTTGAACATCAGGCCGTGGATAACGGGGCGCATATCCGAATAGACGTCAACCGCTGCCCAATCCATCCAGGCTTCGACGGTTGCACGCGCCTTCAGCTCATCGGGCAGCAAGTCCGTACGCTTATGCTTGGCAAGCAGGTACCGCACGATGGCCTGGCTTTCACGCAGAACAAAGCCGTCATCATCGATAACCGGGATAACCCCGTAGGCGCTCAATGACTGGAATTGCGGGTCACTGGTTGGTTGAAACCCTCGGCCCCAATCCTCCCGCTCAAACGGCAATCCGATTTCCTCGCACGTCCACAGGACTTTGCGCACGTTAATGGAGTTTGCCCGCCCGTATATCTTCAGCATGGTGCACCGTATCGCGACTGCTACTGATCATAGCAGCGCGATATCACGGATCGTGTCAACGCGGTAGAATCGATCGCCGGGCACGCTCCAGATAACGCCAGAAGCGGTTGCCGGAGGTCTCGGTTGGCCTCAGGGTGCCGCTGCGCTCGTGCGGTGGACGCACACCGGTCCGCAACAGGGTCGCGATGTCGTTCAGCAAGACAGGCTGCTCGACGTATTCGTCATGTCCCCAGCAGAAGTAGCAGGTCGTAATCTGCGAGATGTCGATCGTGTCGACGCCGGTGACAACCGTCGGCAGCCCGTCGATCACGTCACCAACCCGTGGCTCAACGTGAACATTGCGCGACACCTTCATGGCCGCGTCTTTCGAAGACGCATAAAGCGTCACACCGCGCGTCAATGGCCGAATGCGACCGGCAAGGTCGACAAACTCGCCAGGCGCCATATCCGGCGCAGCAAGCACGAGCTGGTCGACTTTGGCCGCTCCGGGCGTATTGCGCTGCTTGTCGGCATACTCGCGCAACGCTTGCAGCAGCGGGACATTGCCCATGCTGTGAGCGATCAGGTGAACTTTCTTCGCGCCCGATTTCTCGATCACGATCTTCAGGAACTCCTCAAGATGCTGGACTGATCGCCGTGCGTTCTCGATATCAGATGGATATCCGGCAAAGCGCCCCTGCGACGGCCAGCTATAGAGAAATGCCGTGCCGAACGGCTTGTGCGGGCTATCGCTGGGCGCTGCAGTGGATGCGGCCTGGAGAATGTTGGGCGTTCCCAGATCGTAGGTCAGCTGCGCCGTCCGCATCAAGGCATCGTCGAAGCTGACCCGGTAGCCGTGTACGAACACAAAGGCGTGGTCCTTAAATGCCGCGGTTGCCATGTGCGCACCGACAGCCGTCAGAAAGTCGTTTTCGTTCGAAAACACCGTCATTCCATTTCGCACAATGACGAAATGTCGGCTCGGGTCGCCTTCGGGTGGAATGCGACGCACCAACAGGTCAAACCATGTCGGGATGGGGATCTGGCCAACGCGACGATCCGCGCCGCGCGGCACAGTTACGATTGCCCGCCCAAGTTGCAGCTTTCGGGCGTTGCGCCAGCCAAACTTCAGCCGCGGCTCTTTGGCCTCGGCCCGACGGTTGGTGCCGAAGAACACGCGGATCGGCGTACACGTGCCTTCGCCAACGCATGCGATATTGGCAACATCGGATGGTTGCGCAGACTTGTCCGCGCCAGACGTGGATGCGCCCGGCGGCGTATTACCGATGGCTGTCGGAGCGCCCGCCGAACGTTCACGCAACGACGGTTGGTTGGAGGCTGGCGGTTGGCCCCCGCCGGGTTGTGGTGCCGGTTGACCGCGCGCGCGGGCGCTGTCGTCGCGGGACGGTGCTGCTCGGCTGGAGGGCGCGGCCGGTGGCGTGTCGCGCCGCGCCAACGGTGGTCGGGGCGCCGGCGGGCGATCAAGGTTCGTGCCACGCTCAAGTGTCCGCGGCTGTTCTGTTGGCGCACTCCGTGGCGCAGTGCTGGTTCCCGGCGTTGACGGGCGTGAGGCGCTGGGCGCGCGATAGCCGTAGCGCCGTGGCGCCTCACGGCCGGTCGATCGCGAGCGATTATCCCGCAATCGTCGAGCGTTGCGGTTGCTGCGCTCGGCACGCCGTAAGCGCCGCGCCCGTTCGGCATCCGTGAGCTGAGCGATCTGGCGGCGAGCCTGCGTGACAAAGCGACCGCGTGGAAATCGTTGAACGTATTCCTGGTAGCCTGAGACGGAATTGCGTTGCTGGGCCCGTGTCCAGGCGAGCCGGTCACGCTGTGCTGGCGACATCGGCGGCCCTGCGTTCGGACCGCGGGCCGAACCAGCGCGGCCGAAAACAGTGATCGTCACGCGTCCTTGCCGCCGGTCGAATGCCAGCGTGATGGCGCGAACAGGCTGTGCGCGACGGACTGTTTGAATATCGAACGTACCGCCGGCCACCAGGCGTGTGTTCGCGCGTCGGATTTGTTGGCGCGAACCATCAATGAATCGCACAGTTACGCCGCGTAACGTTATTCCGCCGCGACGCACCAAAAAGCGAAGCGACTGGAAGCGGCGCGGTCGGCCGGGTATGCTGATGATCGCCTGGCCACGAGACAAGTCGATCGTGCGTGCTGCGATCCGCGTGAAACCGCTTTGAGCTTCTGCTGTCTGGACTGCAAACAACACAAGGTGGACTGAAATGGCCGCGACCAGCGCGGTGAGATATCGAAGCATGACGACACCGACACGAAGATTCCGTCTTGATGTTGAAGGCCATAGATCGGCTTGGCATGGCAAAAGCGAGGCGGCAAATCCCGACGCGACATGCCGACGACAGCAGGTTATCACGAAACGGACCACAGCCGCTGCGACTTCCTGTGAGCCACATGGTTTTCAACCGCGCGAAACGCTGGTATAGGCGCAAACTTCCGGAGACGTGGCCGAGTGGCTGAAGGCGCTCCCCTGCTAAGGGAGTATACGGGAGACCGTATCGAGGGTTCGAATCCCTCCGTCTCCGCCAGAACCCTTGATTTAAAACCCGAATTTTTAGTCTGTCGTCACTCATAACTTTGTCCGCTCCGGTATCAGTTGGTGCCGTTGTCCATATCTTGCCCACAGTCATGAATCGTTCTCGTCGTCGGTGGCGACATCTGCGCCCAGATTGAGGGGATCAGAGTCGTCCAGACGATCGATCGCCAGAAGGTTGAAGCCCCAAGCGACGAGCTTGTGTCGGCGAAGGACTTCCGCGCTGTCTGGTCGGACGCGGACGACTTCGTGCGCGGCGCCGACGTCTGGTTGCCCTACCTGATCGGCAGCCGAGAGATGAAGCTTGGCGCCAACCCATTCTTCTTGCCGGCTATCGTGACGTCGACCGTGCTCGTGCTCTTCGCCATTGCCGGCGGCTGGACGCTTGGCAACGGCTCGGTCTTCTACGGCCTGCTGATGTGCCTGATCTTTGCCATGGTCAACATCATCCAGGCCGTCATCGCGGTGAGCGGCGACAACGGAACCGGCGACTGGTTTGAACTGAAGCGCTCTGACCGCAGTTATGCAAGTTGGGCGTTCTTGGTTCTGCTGCTCATCCTCAACCTCTTCGGCGCATTCATCGGCTCGGCCGTCGTCGGAAGCAACATCGCAACCAAGCAGGCCATAACGGCCACGACCGTGCGCAGCGACATCCAGCGACAGCAAGAGCTGACGGCTGAACTTGCGGCCTTGCGGAAGCGTCGCCTCGCAGCGGGCAGCGAGTCGCCCACACGCCTGGCGCAAGAAGCAGAACGACTGGAGAAGGACGCCATCCGCGAAAGCTGGCGGACGCGTTCGGGCGCTGTCGTTGACGAGAGCCGCGTCGAGCGTGGTGAGTGGGGACCAAAGTGCGGCACACGCTGCGCGGCCCTCAAATCGGACGCCGCCCGGTACCGCGCCCTGGCCGCGGACGCCAAGCGTGAAGGCACGCTGCAGAGCCAGCTCAAGAGCCTCAACGCCCGGCTGCAAAGCCGATCGGGCTCGGTCAGCACCGAGGGCAACCCAGCCGGCAAGAGGCTCGAGGAGTGGTCTGCCGGATGGGTCCAAGAGGAGGAGTTCGCACGCAACGTAATGGTGGTTTTGCAGTGGGTCATTGCCGTCGTCGACTTCCTGCTCTGGTTGCGTGTTGGTGACGGCGTTGGACGCGCGCGTGCACGCGAGTATCGCTCTCGGGCCGAGATGGCGAACGCCAGCCTTGAGAACCAAGGTCTTGAGGCGCGCTATCCGATCAATGACCCGATCAAGCCGGCCGAGGCGGTGGCCGGTGAGGGCGGATCCTCGGAAACGGTGGTGCTCGCCATTGAGCACGACCCGGAGGCGATCATCGCATCGAGCCAGGAGCTGTCCGACGTCGACGCCTTCTTCAAGGCGGTGCTGGTTCCAGATGAGACGCGCAAGGTGGCATTCGGAACGCTCTACGGCATTTTCGCCGCGCGCAAGCAGGCTGCCGGAGCCAAGACCTGGATGGGCCGCAGCGCGTTCGTCGCAAACCTCAAGCGCTACGCGGAGCTGCGGAAGTACGACGTCCTGTCGAGCCAATTTGTCGGCTGGCGTTTGGCCGTTCAAGATGAGAACAAAACAGAAACTCAGGAGGCGGCAGAGTGATGTGGCGACTCGTTCCATGGCCCGTGTGGGTCGGCCTTGCCGGCGCAATCGCGCTCGGCGCAACGGCCTACACCGTCTGGGTCTACAACAAAGGCGCAGCCAACATCGTGAACAAAGTCGAGAGGGCAAAGAACCAGCAGATCCGACGGCAGATCAGGGCAAACCAACGCGTCGACCGAACGACGCTTCAGCGCGACGCAGATCTCGTGCGCGGTCTAAAGGAGCTGGACGAACGATGGGATACAAAACCGCCGCAACAGTAATCCTCGCGCTGCTGGTTGCAGGCTGCGAGAAGGGCAACATCAAGCTCCCCAAGCTGGAGCTGCCCAAGAAGCCGTTGAGCACGGATATCCCTTGCGATGACCTGACCGAGCTTGAGCAGCAGGCTTGCCTCCAGGAAGGAGAGGGCGCGCGCAAGGTCTGCAAGAAGGTCCAGCGCAATAAGTTGATCTGCTCCGACCAGCAGGACTTCGTCGATCGCCTCTACAAGGAGCGTGATGGTAAGTGAGGGACATCCTCGAGGCCATCCGCAAAGAGCCGTTGCTGATGATAGCAGTGGCTCTTTTTCCATTGTTGATGGCGTTGATCATAGCGCACCTGCTTGAGGTACCGACGAATCCTATTCGGGTTCCGCCGCCGCGCGTTGCTGAGCGGCCGCCTCCGCCGCTAGAACCTCCGCCAGCGTCATGGCGGCTATTGTCGGAGCCGAGCGACGTCATGGCCGTCCCTGGCCATCCTGTGGCCTACTGGGGCAATCCTAAAGCGACCTACTCTCGCAAATCGACTGTGCTGCGCGTGAAGCCCAAAGGCATTATTGTGCATTACACCATCGACCTGCCCATCCTTAGGCTCGTGCGCTACCAGCACAACGGCGACAGCGCACGCGGCGGACACTTCGGCTACCACTTCTATGTCGATCGGTTCGGCAGGGTTGTGCAGGGCGCGCCATTGCGTCGGCGCACGAACCACATTCGCGGGATCAACAGCCGGCATCGTCGGCCTGGCCCGCACGCCAGACTTGATTCAACCTCGACGATCGGCGTCGGGATGGTGGGTGCCTGTATCCGAGTTGGCCGGGGATTCAACATCCGCTGCAAAGGCGAGCGGCTGACGCCGAAGCAGCAGGCGGCCGGCGTGGCCCTGATTCAAGCGCTAATTGAGCGCTATGATCTCACTTGCATGGGTGTATTCGGTCATGGCGAGTTGCAAACCAACCGCGCCCCGTTCGAAGGCATCACGCTTGCGAAGTTCATTCGGCATCAGTGCCACGCAAAGCCTAGCGTTCTTGAAAATAATCCGGTGGCAACTCCTTGAACTTGCGAATTTATGCGACCGCTTATTCATTAAATCAATATAACTACGTTTTGCTTTTTTGTGCTGCTCGGCACAGTTATGCTGGAAACATAAATAAATTTGGAAATGTTGCTGCCAAGTCACGATTTCGCCAATATCTGTAAACTGTGCCGAGGAACACAGCTTTTTCATCGAGTCCTAGTCATCGGTGTTTGCTCGAAATGCATTTCGAGGGAACCACATCAAATGATCACAAAAATTGGAACTGTTGCGTCCCTGGCCGTCCTGATTTCAGCAACGTCAGCCTTCGCGGACGGACATACAAAACCCTACACTTGGACAGGTATTTATGTCGGCGTCCATGGTGGCCAGGCATTCGGTGGGGATGCAGGCTGGACGTTTCAAGACCATGAAGGCGCCGAAAAAGAGTCTGACAACGCGTCCGATCGCAATGGCAACAACTGCGAAGGTATTAAGGAAGAAGGCTGTGACGTAACAATCGGCCTGGACGATAGTGCCGTGTTCGGCGGGCACATCGGAGTTCAACGTCAGTTTGGACGCGTTGTAGCTGGATTTGAGCTTTCTTACACCGCACTCGATATCGAAGGCACAGCACAACCAAACGAGTTTATTCCTGGTACCCACCTTAAAGCGGACGACATTCACACGACGACAGTCAATGATCTTTTCACCGTGGCCGCAAAACTAGGCTATGTGCTCGGCAATCAAGGGCGCTGGTTAGTTTACGGCAAAGCCGGTGTGGCGATCGCTGATGTGGAAACAGAGATTGACGACACGGTTCTATTCAACGGTTCACGTGTCGGAAACGGCCAAGACGACCAGAACCACGTTGGCTTTCTGGCCGGCGCCGGCGTCGAATACATGCTGACACGGAACATCGTCATTGGAGCCGAATATAACTTCATGACGTTCGGTTCTGAAACTCACAAGCATACGTTCGTAGACGGCGGTGTTGAGAACGACACCGTGACGGATGACATTCAAATCGACGACATCCAGACAATCAAAGCGCGCGTTGGTTACAAGTTTTAAGCACGATCCCGCCACTCAAACTGGGCGTGTTGTCGGAGCCTACAAGTTCAACTTGGGATACTAACCGAGCCGGTCCAGAATTTGAGTACGACTGTTTACTTGGCGGATCAGCTCCGTCACCCTATCCGCAAGCTGAGGATATAGTCTCTACCGGCAGTTTGCGGGGCGCCTCGATGGTGTTGATCATGCTATCGGGGCGCTCGACAAGCCGAGCCTGAATGAGAATTGGACTGCTCATGACGGTGAGGCGGCGCCTCGGTTTGGATGGCATAACCCGCCGAGGCGCCTTTAGTTTGCGCCGGCCACTCTTACAAACTAGCCACACCAACGGCACGCGCGCACGGCGCCTCGGGGTCGTTTCTCCACAGCCGCCGAGGCGCCGAGTGAACCCCGACAGCTATTGCACAACTTTGGCTGTTGGGGGATTGGCGCCCCGATCTCTGACCCTCAGTTCGTTATCGGGGCGCCGCCTTTTGTGATGGCGCCGTTCCCAGCACCGAGCCAGTAACACGACCAGCCCCACTGACGTTGTGACGGGACGTGCTTGGCGAACTCATGATGGATCAGCTTTATCCGGCCCCTTACGTACAATTCGCATCGCATCTGCCGGGTACCGCCGCGCCAGCGCAATCGCCGTGTCTCCACCCGATAACCAAGCGTCTTGATCATCAGTCGTTGCCAAGATGACCGGCATCCGCGACGGGTGCACGGTGGCGACCAGGTCGTTTGGGGACGTTGTGAGGAACGAGTATGTATCGATCTCAACCGATTCGCCGTCTTTTTTGATCGGTCCCTTGTAACGCCGCCAAATGCCAGCAAACGCAAACAAGGGTCGCTGTTCATCGCCCGTAAGAGCAAACCAGTGCCAGACGGCCGGTGCCCTTCCCTTGGGCTCGCAGAATGACGTCACGGGCACAAGGCAGCGGCGCTCTTCGAATGACGGCCGCCAGAAGCTCGATGACAGAATTTTGTCATCCCGGACGTTCGTGACACGCTTCGGAGCTTTGTCCCGCTGCGGCAGCACGAAACCCCATGACATCATCACCAGTTCGCGCTCGCCATCTGCAGCATGGCGGATCACTGGAGCGTCCTCACCCGGGAAGATGGACGCTTGCGGCTGGATGTCCGCGGCTCGGTTGTGGCTCACGTCAAACAAGTCGCGCACAGCTTTCTGGGGCTTGGTCATTGCGTACAAGTTGCACATATGAGAGAACCGAAATAAGAACAAAATATGAACTTTATAGGAGTTTCACATGGTCAGTCGTCCGCGTCGCCGCGCAAAAGATCCGTTCCATCACCCCGATCCATCGACGTTCAACTACGATCTGTTGCTCGAAGCCATGGCTCTCTGTCGACGTGAGGCTTACAGTTTCCAATCTGCATGCGGTGTGCGCAACCCCGCATGGCGTGAGTCCCAGGCATTGATCGAGCAGATCGACGCCGTGGCACGACTGACGCGGATCGAAGGCGCAGAGCGCGTGATGAAGCAGCACGAGGCTGAGAGGTTTTCCGATTTGTTGTGATGATGTGCTCGTTCCTAACCGAACGCGAAGCTAAGCACCTTCGGCGATACACTTCGCTTACACGCACGGTTGTTGCCAGACGAATGCAGGCACATACCGTCTTGGTGTTACCAGGTAAGTGGCTTCTCGACATCAGTTGGATTCATATGGCGTGGTCGACTGTCAATCCGCAACCGTCGGATGGCAAAACAAGTCAGTTTCGAGAACGCATAGATAGCAACGGGCGGCCTCATGGCATTTGACGGCAGAGCAGTCGCGAACTTTGTGCTGGATTATGTTGAGCAGAGAGGCGCTCAGGTGACGCCCCTCGCGTTACAGAAAATTGTCTATTTCTGCCATGTCTGGTCGCTTGTCGAGCTTGGCCGACCGTTGATCCGACATAGCTTCGAAGCGTGGGAGCACGGGCCTGTACTTCAATACTTGTATCGAGAATTCAAACACTTTGGTGCCAGACCTATTGTTGGACGAGCGCACCGGTTGAATGCATACACGGGGGCAAGCGAGTTGGTTCCATACGCCTTCGATGATGAGACCAACAGACTTCTAGACCGCGTCGTGGCCTTTTATGCGCGACTTCCTGCCGGTGCCCTAGTGGAGTTGACGCATGTGCCTGGTGGCCCGTGGTACAGAGTCTGGCACCACGGCGACCGCATCAATCCTGGCATGAAGATCGATGATCGCGCCATCGAGCGTTTCTATGCGCATCCTCCTGGAACCGAGACCGTTCAATAGGCGCAGTTACCACACTCGCAAGCCAAGGACTCATGGCACGCTCCTGCACCACAGGGGCTAGACATCGGTCATCAACTCTAGTACCAACCTCCCAAAATGGTTGCTATTGACAACAATCCCTAATAGGGACTATATAGCCGTAGTCTGGGGGCCGGCATGCATGTAATTTCTCGCCGCACTCTCAGGTCGTACTGGGAGAGCTACTCAGAGGCAGATCAGCCGGCCTTAGAGCAGGCTCTCAAATCTTGGTATCGCGAGGTCAGCAAAGCGCGGTGGAACAACGCAAATGAACTGAAACAGAAGTATCGGAGCGCAAGCGTTCTAAAGGGAGGACGGGTCGTATTCAATATCTGTGGCAATAAATTTAGGCTGATCGCAGGGATAAGTTACCCCGCAAAAGTTGTTTACGTGAAATGGTTGGGAACACACGCGGCGTACGACGACATTAATGCGGAAGAGGTGTGATATGGTCGACGTACAGCTGATCAAAACAGAAGCAGAGTATGAGGCCGCCTTGGCACGCGCCGAGAAGCTGATGTCTGCTGAGGAAGGGACTGCCGCTGCGGAAGAGCTCGAGCATCTGGCGATGGTGATTGAGGCTTACGAGGAACGGCATCATCCGATTGATCTTCCTGATCCTATTTCCGCCATTCAGTTCCGCATGGAGCAAGAAGGCCTTTTGAAAAAGGATCTTATTCCGTACATCGGCAGCTCGGCTAAGGTGTCCGAAGTACTGTCAGGAAAGCGTGATCTGACGCTGTCGATGATTCGTGCGCTCAATAAACACCTCGGAATTCCGGCAGAGGTGCTTATTCAAGAGCCCGGTGGTGTAATCCCTGACGACGACGAGGGTGTTGACTGGACGCGTTTTCCTATCGCTGAGATGGTGAAGCGAAAGCTTGTAAAAGCAAAGGGAAACGTCAAAGATAATGTCGAAATGCTGATGCGGGAATTAATTCGTCGCGCTGGCGGATTCGACGCCATCCCTGTCCCTTTGTTTCGAAAGAACGACAGCGCACGGTGTAATGCGAAAATGGATAGTTATGCGCTGATGGCGTGGTGCACATACGTGCTGAGCGAAGCCTACGTCGCCAAGCCGAAGACAAAGTACAAAGAAGGGACCATCAATCCCGCCTTTCTACGAGAGGTAGCGAAATTAAGCGCGTCTGAGAATGGACCAGCACTGGCACAATCCTTTCTCGCCGATCATGGTATTGTGCTGATCATCGCACCGCATTTGCGCAATACTTATCTTGACGGAGCGGCAATGCGATTGCGGGACGGTACACCTGTCGTGGGTATGACACTACGCTATGACCGGCTAGATAATTTCTGGTTCTGTTTGCTTCATGAACTGGCACACATTGCCCGCCATACAGACTGCGGCGGAAAAAACCTATTTGTCGACGATCTCGACTTGCGCGCCACAGACGATGATGTACGCGAACGTGAGGCGGATGAGTGGGCCGAGAATGCATTGATCCCAGCTAAGGATTGGGACGAACATCCAGCACAAGAAGTGCCAACCGTCGGGAATGCCATTGCTCTAGCGCAACGGGTTAAGGTTCATCCAGCAATTGTCGCGGGGCGTATTCGCCGCAAATTCGCGGATTATCGCAAGCTGACTCAGTTGGTCGGAAACGGAGATGTTCGCAAGCACTTTCCATGCGACTGGAATTAGCGCCTTCAACCAAAGGCGCTGCGCGTTTGATCGCCTCGCCATAAAAAAGATATAGGTGATTAATGGCAAAGCTAAAGAGCCCACCCTCGTTGCAGCATCTGGTTCGCACGTGGAGGGATAGTCCAGAGCGGACAAAGAAGGTCCTGATCAACAACTCGCGGTCGCGTCCAATTTTCAGTTACGCTCCGTTGCACGTCGCGATCCGAGAAATGCTGGTACTCAATGTACCATATCATCAAGTTGTGGAATTTGTGCGCCGTTCAGAAAAGCGTTCGGAATACGCGAAAATCTTGCTGGAGATACTGCCGCTCATTCGGAGACATCTAGCCGGCGTGTCGCCGGACTTCTTCCAGGACGTGGCACCGCGATCCTATCCTTTGGCGCCTGATATCGTGATTCCGTTTCAGCCGCCGGTAGTTTACGGCCTCGGTGGCAAGATTACACTGCCGTGGTGTATTTTTTGGCGCAAAAATCCCGTGGCCGGAAAGCCATTGTCGCTGTTTATGACGCTCGTGGACGAAATTCTCATGGCAGACCCAGATCTCGAAACGGCGACATTTGAATTGTTGGATTTTAGCGTTCCAAAAGATGAAGTGGAGCGCCAGTTATCAATAACCGATGGGCGGGAAATTCCAAGACTTTCAATTGCAGAGCGCAACGATATGCTTAGCATCTGGACTGAAGGCTTTCGACAGGCGCAGGCCGAGTTGGCTGAGAAAGTGAATGTACGTAAAGATGGCCAATCGGCACACCGTTCTGCGGACGGTCAGCGCGATCTTTTTGGGGGTGGCAACTTCTGAGGAAAGTGAAGGATGGGTGCCGCATAGTATATGTGAGGCATTAACAAGTCCGACCGCTTCTATTGAGCATTTGCTTGCCGATTTTGCGCCTAGCGAAGCAAATAGCCACGTGCCCCCTTCGTCGCGATGTAATAGCGACGTTCTGGAATGACGCATTCAGCGGTGGACCGGCAGACTGCCATTTGAGCAGCAAGTAGCTCATCAAGCCCTTTGCAAATGCGACTGCGAATAGTCTCTGTACGCTTGCTTGGGTTGAATGCTGCACGGCTGAAAGCGCGCTGGCGCCTACTTTGACCAATTAGATCCATAAGCTTTAGCTCTATTTATTTTCAATCGACATCGCAAAAGTAAGGATGCAAATTAAGGTTAGTGCTGCGATAAGCGCTGCAATCCTTGTGCCAAAAACTGTAGTGTGTTTGGCCCCTGCTGTCTCTCCTTCGCCTATCTTGAGTCTGGCGGTTCGAGCAACGGCGTGACTTTTCC
Source organism: Pseudomonadota bacterium (assembly GCA_039186015.1). Taxonomy (GTDB): domain Bacteria; phylum Pseudomonadota; class Alphaproteobacteria; order Rhizobiales; family Hyphomicrobiaceae; genus JBCBWG01. The sequence goes on along the minus strand of JBCDAH010000006.1, from coordinate 19,690 downwards.
GTCTCGATAGGCAAGCGAGACGCCTGGAAGGACGTGCTCGCCGACTGGCCGGCCGTCCGGCATCACAATGTGTGCAAGGAATTCTTCCTCGAACGTCGTGATGCCTACTTCGACCGCCTCCAGCTTCGCCTTGATGGCTAGATGCAATGCGCGCCATCGGGATCGACATGCTTGTTCCCAGGCGGCGTGCGCAGCCTCTCTCGTCCGCACTTTGTTGCGGCTAGGTGTGCGCTTGAATTCCTCCGCCTGGGGATCGGGCAGCTTCATGCGAATGATGATTTTCCGCTCTCGCATCATCCAGCCGACAATGGCCTCGGTTGTGCTGCGGCCGAGCATCACAGACTCGGCCCCGTAGCGATCAAGCAGCACTTCGAGATCCGCGCGCGTCTTCGCGACACTGACGGACGTATCGGCGGCGTATCGGCGCGTCATGACTGCACACGCCTTTGAGCAATCCGTCGCTTCGTGGGATTCCGGTTCCAAGAATGCTTCGCGATTTCGGAAAGCTGTTCCCACGTCTTGCGCGGGCTCCCATCGTCGTACTTCGGGAAAGCTAGGCAATCAGCCTCATAGGCGAGCTGGCCCGCTGTCTTGCTGGACACATCGGCCTCCTGTTTCTTCATGCTGCAGACAAACGAAAGGGTCGGACGCGAGCCAGCGGCAGGCGCGTCAGCGTTCGTCTGGGCTGGCGTGTCGGGAAGACCGGCAGCGGCACGTTCGGCACGGATTTGAGAACGGTGATTGCGCGCGGTCTGTGTTTCTCGCGACGTATCCAGCCATTGCTCTCGAGATTGGAGAGAACGGCGACCATGCCGCTCCTGCTCTTCAAGCCGGCAACGTTCGCCATCTCCTCAAGCGTGGGAGCCAGACCGGTGTCCGTCTGGCACTTGATGATGAAGACGAGCACGTCTCGCATACGTGGGGTCAACATGCGCACCTCCCGCTCTGACGTTCGTTGACCAAATATTGTCCGCAGTTGTGGGGTGTTCTAATTTCATTCCTTGCATGTTCCTGCAAGAATGAATGCGCAACATCAGCAGAAAGCGTAATGAAATCAATTGAAGTAGGCGCGGAGGTCGCCTGCGATATCGCCCCTGCTAAGGGAGTATACGGGAGACCGTATCGAGGGTTCGAATCCCTCCGTCTCCGCCAGAGTTTTAATTTAAAAATAATAAATTCAATGGCTTGCGATGAGAAACTCGTGAGAGAGTCCACAATCGTTCCCACACCTGAGCGCTGATCGGCATCTCACAACGAGGCTTCGGTCCTTGGTCGAGGGCATGGATTTCTGTGGGTACGCACTGCATCCAGAAGCCGACATTACCCAGCGCTGGCTAAGAGTCCGTCTTGGGCCACGAACGGTCCTAACCCAAACTTGCCTCCGTTTGGCCGGGAGGTCTGCTTCGACCAGAAGCGGACATAGGGTAGGTCGAGGTGTCGTGTTGATCGAGCCACCCGCGATATGAATATCCGACCACGGCCAATGGAGCTTTGTCCACGAAGCGAACGCCAGCGGCGTCAAAGCGCAGCTTCAAACAGTGACTGCTCGTGAGAGATGTCGTGGATAATGTTCTTGTCGAATGCGATGTCCGGCTGAGGGAAATCTTCCCTATAGTGACTGCCGCGACTTTCCTTGCGATGCAGACCGGCACGGGCCATCATGCGCCCGACTTCGATCAAGTTGTCAGTCTCTATAGCCAACTTGCGCTGCTCTGCCGTTTCAATCCCCGTCGCAGCTAGCAATCGCATCTGGAGCTCATCAAGACCTGCCAGATAGGACGACAATCCTTCATCATCGCGAATGACGAGCAGGTGCTTATTCGATAGGGCTTGCAAGTCTTGGCGCAAATTGTCGAGTTTCGTTGAGCCGCGACTTGAGAAACGAGCCAGGTATTCTGCCTGTTCGTCATAAATATCCAACACCGTTCGATGTTGGACTTCGCGAGCACGTGCTGCCGCCGCCCTGCCTGCGCGTGCGCCAAATACCTGGCATGTGAGCGCCATGTTGCCGCCGAGCCGATCTGCACCATGTGGTCCGGCTGCGGTTTCACCCGCTGCATAAAGCCCTTTGAGGTTGGTCGACTGGGCATCTCCGTCGATGCGCAGCCCGCCGTTTATCGCGTGCGCCGAACACGTGATCTGCACCTTGTCCTTGTTAAGGTCGACACCCCGCTTCTCGTACCACTCATAAGTCAGTGGCCACATCCGCGCGATACTGCGTGATTTATCTGACAAGATGCGATCGAAGTCTGTGTCGATGAAATCCATGTAGACGCCGCCTTCCGGCGATCCGCGACCGCTGTTGATCGCCTTCTGAATAGAGATTTCAACGTACTTTGAGTTGTCGCTAGAGCTGAACGGAAAGTGCCGTTCCTTGTCTTCCAGAACCTGTTCAAGTGTCAGACCATCCGGCAAATAGTCCTTGATAAATAACTCGCCATCCTTGTCCGTTAGACTTGGACGCGCGTCCCACAAATAGTTGCCGAATAGATTGATGAAGGGAGCGTGGATGCTGACGCCGGCCTGCATGAACTCCATGTTCGTGAGTTGCGCTCCAGCCCGGTAGGCCATCGCGTAGCCATCACCCGTGATATCAGGAGGATACAGATTGGTCGCAAAGAGCTGGCTGGCGCCACCGGTCGTCAAGATTGTCGCTTTTGCTCGGATGACAACTGGATTGCCATCGACATCAAGCGCATAAGCCCCGAGGCACTCGCCGTCGCGCTGAATGAGATTGACGATCATGAGATTGTCGACCACTGGGATCTGGCGCCGTGTCGCTTCCATGCCAAGCGCTTTGATGATCGGCTTGAAGTGATCCTTGATGACATGCGAGCGTGACTTCGACGAGAAGCAGGCTCTGAATGTCAGATATCGCCCATCTTCCTGTTCAAAATGAACACCGTAGCCTTCCAGATACTTGAGCGTGCTCTCCGCCTCTTCCGCTAGAATGCGCACGAGTTGTGGATCAGCCATACCTTGCGCTGCGGTCAAAATATCATTCACGTAGACATCTGGATTGTCTTCAGCATCACCAGCGCCATCCGGAATGTTGAAGGCACCAACCTCGGCAACGCTGTGGAACGTTGCGCCGCTCCGGCGAAACTCATTCTTGACAACGACAAGTACGTCAGCGCCAGCGTCGTTAGCTTCGAGGACGGTGCGCAATGCTGCACCGCCACTGCCGACGACTAATACATCTGTTGTTAGTTCGCGAAACCTGTGCGCCATATCATCGGCCCTCAACTGGTTTATCAGTCGAAATGCTCTGCAGCCATCTTGCGGAGATCTGATACAACGCGAACCTCAAATGGAATCTGTGAGAGGACGTCGCGGTTCAATTCAACACCATCTGCAATCTCATCCAGTTGCAAACCATCCTGTTGCAGCGTGAACACCGCCCGCTCCGTAACGTATCGGACGGTTTGGCTGCGCGATGCCGCCATCTTGGCCGCAAAAGTGATTTGCTCGACCGCAGGGACGAACTTGCTGAATTTACCCTCTTGTTTGATGCGCAGTCCGCCAGCCTTTGTCGCGACGTCGAGCCCGCCGGCAGTAAATGATCCGCAGAAGACAATACGCCTCGTTCCATCGATGATGTCGATGAATCCGCCGCAACCAGGAACGATGCCGTTGAATTTCGACACATTGACGTTGCCGCATGCATCGATCTGGCCGAAGCCAAGAAACGACACGTCAAGACCGCCGCCACGATAGAAATCGAAGACTTCGGTCGAGTCGATGATGGCCTCCGGATTGATATTGGTGCCGAAAATTTCCCGATCGCCTGGAATGCCGCCAATCGATCCGTGCTCGGGAAAGAACGTTATGCCCGCAGACCGACCGCGTTCATGCAGTAACTTCGGGATTTCAATTGGCATACCGACGCCCAGGTTGATGATCGCACCTGGTTCGACTTCCTCGGCGGCGCGGCTGGCAATAATGCGAGAGAGGCCCGGCGGAACGGACCCAATCTGTCCTTCCGGCACGCGCAACTGACCTGTCAGTCCGGAATTAAGTGCTCCACCCGAGATAGACTGTTCCGGCTCGACTACGACTGCATCAACCATGATGCCCGGAATCTCGATCATGCGCGGATGCAGGGTGCCGGACTTCGCGACGCGCCGCACCTGGACAATGACTTTGCCGCCAGAATTATGCGTCGCCTGTGCGATTGTCTTTACACCCAACGAAACTGGTTCGTCGTCGAGGCTGATGTTGCCATCCTCATCCGCCGTACTACCGCGCAGAATGGCGATATTGACTCTTGGATTGCTGTAACTCAGATACGTGTGCTCTCCAATCGTCTCCCGTCGACTCAGAGGCGCCAGGCAAGCACTGTTCATGCAGCCACCCTCAACCTCTGGATCGGCGAATGTGCCAAGACCAACTCTCGTCCAGGTGTAAGGTTGCCCCGCTGCGGTTCCACGGAGCATCTGAAAGAGTGTCCCCATGGGTACAACGTGAGCGGCGAACGCGTCTCTCTTCAGCATCTCGGTGTACTTTGAGGTCTTTAGATAACTGAAGCCGCTGCCGATTGCACAGCGCACCATACCCGGACGTGCAAGGTGTTCGAGGCCACGATCAGGCCCCATGCCGGTGATGATTGGGTGGATCTCTGTAAGGTCGCGCGGCGACCCCGTATCCTCGAACCGCTGGCCGAGTGCAGCGAGCAGCTCGTCAGGTAGCAAGACGTTTTCGCACCCACAAATTACGATTGTATCGCCGTCTCTGACCAGGGTTGCAGCTTCGCTGGCAGAAAGAAACTCAGTACGTCGCATAAGCTCAGTCACCTACTCTCAAAAACCTACTGAATCGCGCTCAATGGCATCTGCCGCAACACGTAGAGATACAACCAATTCCGGAAGACGTTTTTTCGGGGCATACACTGCCGGCATAGCGATGTTTATTGCGGCAATGGTCTCACCACTTGAAGGAGAGATAATGGGCACGGCAATGCTTACTACACCCTCCTCAAACTCGCCAAAATTGATTGCGTGCCCCTGACGCCGAACTCGGCGACACTCCCGTTTCAGGGCGTCAATGTCGGTGATTGTACGTTTGGTGAACTTCTCTCGCGGCTGCACGGCATAGGCATCAAATTGATCTGGCGCGAGTCCGGCAAGCAAGACCTTTCCGACGCTGGTTGCGTGCAGCGGAGATAATCCCCCAACTATCGATGCCAGCTGCAACATGCGTCGGTTCGACTGACTTTGTGTGCGCACCTTGTAGACTGCGTGCCAGTCATTGCGTTGCGCCAGATGACAGGTTTCACCCGCGTCGTTGGAAAGCTTTTGCAAATGCGGTTGTGCGAGTTCGGCAAGGTCGTTCGCCTGTGCGCCACGCGCTGCGAGACGAGCGACAGCTGGTCCCAAACGATAGACATCACGTTCGGGGTCCTGCATCACGAAGCCAGTGCCTTCGAGAGTCTTCATGAGGTCAAAGATCGTGCCTTTGCTAAGGTCTAGCTCTTTGCTCAAATCACTGATTCCACGCCCCTGACCATCCAGATGGCTAAGTATCGCAAGTGCGCGAAGTACAGATCGAACGGGTTTGCGGGGCGATGAAGCGGTCTTGGCCACGGCAGTCATCGTGCGCCCTCAACGGCTTCCTCAGAAATGCTGCGCAAGACTTTGACCACCTTATCCCCGAGCGCGCATGTCTTGCCCTCCTGATTGGCGATGACGGCTTCAAACCGGACTTTGCGTCGTTCGGTATTGAGTTCGACCACTTCCACCGTTGTTGTGATGGTGTCGCCAAAGAAGACGGGCGCAATAAGCTTGATTGAGAAAGTCTGAGCGGCATAACCCGGCGGACTCAGTCGCTCGCCAATCAGCTCAACCGCAGCACGAGAAATGAAACCCGGCAGCAAAGCACCGTGCGCGACGCGGGCCCCAAGATGCTTTTCCGCGTAAACCGCATCGACATGGTTGGGGTGGAAGTCGCCAACAATCCCAGCGTACGAATAAACATCCGCTTCGGCAATTGTCTTCGTGACGGCATGACGTTCTCCAACGCTAAGCGTTGCCATCGCCTCACTGCTACTTGTCATGGGATCGATTACCCACCAGCTTCAACTTCCCGTTCGTACGGCAATATCGTACGGCGTACGATAAAACTGACACTGGACCTTGAGTAACGAGTTGTCAATATGGAAAGAGGTCGATGTCCCGCTCTCAACCAAACCCCATGGATCAACGCTCATAATGCTGTCGCAGGCTCAAATTGCGTATATTGAGTCAGCAGTTACGGGTCGGGGATGGACAATGCTATTGCTAATGGACTTACGCTATTCTGGGCCTAGCAAGAGTTTTGCGGCCGGAGGACTTGACGCCTTCAATAAGCGTTACCAGCGAGTTTCACTTGCGGCAGCTATTTGATCTTAGTGCCCGTGTTGCTCAATGGCTTATGTGCGTAGCTCCAAAGCAGAAAGCCTCATTCTCGGCGCCGCCTCCGGCGCGCTGATGGGCTGAAAACGTTGCTGCCGTTCTTTATCGTTTGGGCGTGGCGGGCGCGCTGATACGGCTTCGTTATTCCGACCAGTTTCGTCTGGGCGTTGTTTGTTGGGTTCTCGCTCTTAAGCGCTTTTGGCTTTGCGGCCAGCAAACGGATCGGCAAGGCCGGCGAACAGGCGGCCCTGAACGCCGAACTGGGTCGTGTGCAAGATCGCAAGGACAGATTGCAGAAGCGTTTGGCATCATTGCCTGGCCATCGTCCGACCGCCGTCGTCCAGGAGGCAATTGCGGCGGCACAACAACATCTCCGCTGGCAGAGCACAAAAGGCTGCACCGACGCGACGGTGCCCGACAGCCGCCGGTTCTGCGCAGCATGTTATCGTTTGATAGGAGAGCTTGCCGCCGCCAAGCAAGCCGACGATATCCGGCGTCAAATCCGGAAGCTCACCGCGCACAGAAACACCCTCGCCGCCAAAGGCGCCGGCCGGACCGTTGATTCACAGAGCCAGTTGTTGTCTTCGATCTTGGGCCTCGGCAGCGACCGGGTGCAGTTGGTATTGATTACAACCCTGGCGCTTGTTGTTGAGTTCGGCTCGAGCCTGGGGCTGTATCTGGCAACGTCGCACAGCCCCGTTTTGCAACGCAGGACACCGCAGGCGGAACCGGCAGCCATCACTTTGGACGCGCGACCGGTTGGCAGTGTCGTCGCCTATTGCCACGACCGACTGCATCCGGCAGCAAACGGAAACGTGACGGTGTCATGCCTGTTTGCCGATTATCAAAGTTGGTGTGACGCACATGGCTTCCACCCCCGAGACCGGGAGGACTTTCAAAAACGAACGGCGGAGATCGCCGCGCATGTCGGACTGGACAAGATGCTCGACGGGTTTGCCGGTGTTGCGATCGGTGCGTCAACGCTGAAGCAAATCGAAGGTTCGAGCACCTAGCGTTCTCGATCATGATCGCGGGATTTCGGACTACGGGACCGCGACCGAATAGGCCGGCTCGGTTGCGCTGCGCATCTTTCTGAAGGACCGCATAGCGATTTCTGTCACCGCGCAGTTTCAGGAGCAACGTCGCGTGCTCCTGCCGGGCGGCTTGGATGTCCGCTTGCAGTTCGCGACGCTCATCGAGTTGGGCATCGATCAAGCGTTGGCGTTGAGCCCGATCCCGCTGCAAGCCTGTGTAGGCGTCTTTTTCGTTCTGAGCCCGAATGCGCGCATAGTCGCCCGTCACACGTGAACACAATCCCGAGAACCCTTGGAGCGGAGAGAAACGGCCGCAATCGAACGTCTTCGAACAGGTCTGCAGCTATGCGAAGCCACGGATCACCTTGGAACAGCGCCAAGGATTAGCGCGTGACGAGTTGGCCGTTTCGAAGAACTGCGAGCGGATTGCCGAATGCTCGGTCCAAAAAAAGTCTGCAAAATCTGAACGAAGCAGGCGACCAGAGCCCGAAGAGACTGCGCGGCAACCAACTGCCGGCACCACCGTAACACACGGTTCACTCCTGCTCATTCCAGAAGGCGCCGCATCTTCTTTACACAGTCCTCTCCGGCAGGGGTGTAGGTTACGAGCTTGAGATCGGGCCGGCCGTCGACGGCAAAGGATGCGTATTCGAAAGCCATGCGGCCTGCCGTCGGATGCCGCAGAACCTTGGCTCCCTCACCCGTCGTTCGCACCTCGTTATCGGACCACATGTCCACAAACCCGTCGCTCATCATCGAGAGTTCGGCGATGAGCGCTTGCGCCCGTTTGTCTTCGCCAAGTCGGGCCGTCTCTGCGCGAAATGTCGCCACGAGAAACCGCGCAATGCTCTCCCAATCGTCCTGGGCGGCGCGGGTTGTCGGATCCAGGAAAATGCGTCGCAGGATGTTGCGGTCTTGTGGTGCGAGCGCAGGGTAGTCCGTCAGCACCACTCTGGCTGATCGATTCCAGGCCACGATATCCCAGTGCGGCGTCGCGATAATCGCCGGAACGAACGTCAGGGAGTCGAGGAACCGCTGTAGCCGTGGTGTCACCCCTTCTGCGCCCGCGGACCGAGAGTTCGGTGGTCGACCGATTCCCACGAGAAAGAGGTGCTCGCGCTCAGCATCGGTGAGCATCAGCGCCTCTGTCAGTCGATCCAGAACCTGCGGCGAGGGAGCACCGCCACGACCCTGCTCAAGCCACGTGTACCATGTGGTGCTAATCCCGGCGCGCTGAGCGACTTCTTCGCGTCGGAGGCCTGGCGTCCGCCGGCGACCTGAAAAGCCGAAGGCGGCTGGGTCGAGGCGTGAGCGGCGGTCTTTGAGAAACGCGCCGAGTCGATTGTCGTCCTGCATGAGCCACAATCCTGGTGGTGCTTATAACAGTATAAAGTCACGGCTTTAACTGGATACGAACTTGACCCAAGTCTTCGCTCACAACAACAGGGAGCGAAGGTCATGCGCGTTTTCGTTACCGGGGCAACGGGCTTCGTTGGGTCAGCCGTTGTCGAAGATTTAATGGCCGGTGGACACGACGTCATCGGTCTCGCAAGATCCGACCGCAGCGCGGAGCGACTGGCCACAATCGGGGTCACCGTACACCGTGGCGACCTCGCGTCGCCGGAGACACTGCAGGCAGGCGCGCAGGCGGCTGATGCCGTGATCCATACAGCGTTCCTGCATGACTTCACGCGGTTCGCCGCGTGCTGCGCCATGGACAAGGCCGCTGTGGAAACACTCGGAGCGGCCCTGGAAGGGACGGAGAAGCCGCTTCTTGTCACCGCGGGGGTCGCCTTCCTGCCGACGGCGGATCGGGTCGCAACAGAGTCTGATGCGGCAGCCGCCCCGACCTCCCAGTACCCACGTGCATCCGAAGCCGCAGCGGCCGCACATGCCGACCGAGGTATTCGGGCCAGCGTGATGCGTCTGCCTCCCTCGGTCCACGGGCATGGCGACTACGGTTTCGTCCCGATCCTGATCGGACTGGCGCGGGAGCGCGGCTTCTCCGCGTACATTGGCGACGGTGCCAACCTCTGGTCGGCGGTCCACCGATACGATGCCGCCCGCGCCTATCGGCACGCAATTGAGCAGGGTGCGAGGGGTGAAACGTTTCATGCCGTGGCTGAAGACGGCGTGCCGTTTCGGGATATCGCCGCGGCGATCGCCATAGGCCTTGGGATGCCATGCGCGGCAATATCGCCAGACGCCGCGGGCGAACACTTTGGTTGGTTTGCACCCTTCGCGGCCCTCGACCAGCCCGCGTCCAGCGCCAAGACGCGCGAGCAGCTCGGATGGCAGCCAACGCACCCGACACTCCTCAACGACATCGGCTCAGCACGGTATTTCGAAGCCTAAGCCAATCCGCTCTCAGACCCAAACTGGCCAACCTTTACCGGAGGCTTTGCATGACGATCGTAATCAATGGGCAACCCTTCGATCTTCCAGAGGACGCGCGTGTTTCTCTGCTCGATCTACTACGGGATCGCCTGAGTTTGTTCGGGACAAAGAAGGGCTGCAATCAAGGTGCGTGCGGAGCATGCACTGTCCTGGTTGATGGGGAGCGTATTCTCTCCTGTCTCGCCCTTGCTGTGCAGTACGACGGCCGCGCGGTGACGACAATCGAGGGCCTCGCGGACGGCGAAGATCTGCACCCACTTCAAGCGCTGTTCATTGCACATGACGGGCTTCAGTGTGGCTACTGCACGCCCGGTCAAATGATGAGTGCGGCTGCTTTGCGCGGCGAGTTTATGCGGGGCGCACCGAGTAGCGTAACGGCCGACCTCGACGCTCAGCCGTCGCGCAGCCGTGCGGAGATTCGCGAGCGAATGAGCGGCAACCTTTGTCGTTGTGGCGCGCATAACGGCATCGTTGACGCCATCGCCAAGTACGTCTCGGAGGAGAGCCCATGACGCCCTTGGCGTATGCCAAAGCGGACTCAGAGCAGAACGCAATTGCCCAAGTCGGGAATGGGCCCGCCAAGTATCTCGGTGCAGGCACCAACCTCGTCGATCTAATGCGTGAAGGGGTCGAGACTCCAAATCGGTTGGTCGACGTGACGGGTTTGTCGCACGTCATCGAGCCGACCGTGAGCGACGGTCTTTTGATTGGTGCCGCAGCCAGCAATGCGGCGGTCGCCGAGGATGCCACGGTTCGTACGCGTTATCCGGCCCTCTCCCGTGCGATCCTGTCGGGTGCTTCTGCCCAGATCCGAAACATGGCAACCGTTGGCGGCAACATCCTCCAGCGTACGCGCTGCGCTTACTTTCTCGACATCGAGGGTGCGCGTTGCAACAAGCGTCGACCTGGTCAAGGCTGTGACGCATACGAGGGCTTCAACCGCGGCCATGGCATCCTCGGCGTTTCGCCCGCATGTATCGCGACCCATCCATCGGACATGTGCGTCGCCCTCGCGGCCTATGACGCAGTGGTTCATCTCGTCGGACCTGAGGGCAAGCGCCGCGTGCCTCTGGTCGACATTCATCGTCTGCCTGGCGACACACCACACGTCGAGACGGTCCTGAGGCCCGGCGAACTCATCATCGCCGTAGAATTACCCGCGACCTCCGCCGCCGTCCGCTCGACTTACCGCAAGGTGCGGGATCGGGCGAGCTATGCGTTTGCGCTAGTCTCAATCGCTGCCGCTCTCGACGTTGCGGACGGACGCATAGCCAACATTCGCATCGCGCTCGGCGGTGTTGCGCCGAAGCCGTGGCGCGCGCACCAAGCAGAAGCTGCCATGATTGGCGGGCTGCCCGAGCGGGCCACATTTGTAGCCGGGGCTGAAGCTGCGCTTACGGGCGCCACAACGCGTCCTAACAACGCTTTCAAAATCGAGCTCGCGCGCCGCCTGATCGTTGCGGTGCTTACGGATCTTGCGGGAGCCACGCGATGACCGAACCAACTAACCAGCGCTTGATGTCAAATCGCAGCAACAGTCGCAACCCGACGCGCCGTACCGTGCTCGCTGGCACTGCCGCAGCGGTCGCACAGGTTACATTGGGAGGTGGCGCGACGGCACAACCTAAGCCGGGGCCGCTTGCAACCAAAGACTCTCTCGCTCGCTTGCCCGATAGCTTGGGCGCATCGCTTCCCCGGCGGAACGGTCGCCTGCTTGTCCGGGGAGTGGCCAGATTCGCCGCCGAGCACACCTACCCGCGCATGATTTATGGTGCGCTTGTCTATTCCACCATCCCGCGAGGGACGATCCATAACATCGTGACCACAGCGGCAGAGTCTTCGCCAGGTGTCGTACGCGTCATGACTCATAAGAACGCACCGCGGATGGCGCCGCCTGAGAGTTTCTTCGGAACGCGGACCGGCATGGCTGGAAGTGCGTTGCCGGTTATGCAAGATGGAGAGGTCTATTGGAATGGACAGCCAGTCGCCGTTATCCTTGCTGAAACGCAGGAGCAGGCTGACTACGCCGCAACCCTTGTCGAGGTCAGCTACGACATTGCAGACGCGGTCACCAGCTTCGATGAGGCTGCGGATGCTGCCGTACCCGCGGACTATGCGGGCAAGGCGTTGCGATACGTTGCCGGCAACGCGGAGCCGGCACTCGCCGATGCCGCAGTCTCAGTTGATCTCGCGTTCTCCACGCCAAGGCACAACCACAACCAGATAGAGCCTCATGCCGTTACTGTCGCTTGGCAAGACGGCCGTCTGCGCATGCACGACTGCACGCAGAGCGTCGCGATGTCGGCTGTCACGATAGCGAAAGTCTTCGGGCTTAAGCGATCGGATGTCCACCTGACGGCGGAGTCTGTTGGCGGTGGGTTCGGCGGCAAGACGCTCTGGCAATACCATATCCTCGCGGCTGCCGCCTCTCGGTTGGTAAATCGGCCGGTGCGCATGACGCTCACGCGCGAGGGCGTCTTTCGCGTTTGCGGCGGCCGGGCGCCAACACGGCAGCGGGTCGCTCTCGGTGCCAATCGGGACGGCCGGTTGACGGCAATGATCCACACCGGAACGACGGTCAAGATCGCGCAAAACGTCATGACCGAACCGCTCATCGACGCAAGTCGGCACATGTACCGTTCGGATACAATGCATCTGGACGTGCGCGTCGGCACCATGGACATGCTCGCCAACACCTTCATGCGTGCGCCTGGCTCCGCCGTTGGGACCGTTCCATTGGAGACAGCGCTTGACGAGCTGGCCGAGAAGCTCGGCATGGATCCTATCGAGTTGCGCATCCGCAACGAACCCGATGTCGACCCGACAACCGGCAAGGCCTATTCGCAACGCGCGCTAGTTGCGGCCTACCGCGAAGGCGCTCGTCGCTTCGGCTGGCAACCACGGTCTGGTCAGCGGCTCGGCCGGCGTGAAGGGGAATGGCTCGTCGGTACTGGTATGGCGGCCGCTTACTATCCATACAAGCGCTTTCCCGGTAGCGCTGCACGGATCACGTTCGGTCGGGACGGCCGCGCCCTCATTGCATTGCCAGGGCACGAAGGTGGGATGGGGATGGAGACAGCCACGGCCGCGATTGCTGCAGACCTGTTGGGTCTCAACCAAAGCAATGTCCAAGTTCGTTATGGCGACAGTACGCTGCCAGGGAGCATCATTGCGGCCGCATCGCAACAGACGGCTGCGATCGGCGCATCACTGGCTGCTGCGGGCGCTGCTCTTGTCGTTGAACTCGCAAACCTTGTGCCTCGAGGCAGCGCGCTCCACGGCCAGCCAGCAAAGGCGCTGATGATATCCGAGGGTTCGCTTTCGCTTATTGCAAACCCATCGCGACGCATTGCTATCACCGATCTGCTGGAATGGTCAGGCCGAACCTCGGTCTCTGCTGAAGGACGGGCGGCCCCGCCAACTGAGGTCGCGACATGGTCAATGCATTCCACCGGAGCGGTCTTCTTAGAGGTGCGCGTCAACGCGGTAACGGGCGAACTGCGCATTTCGCGTGTGACAGGCGTGTATGACTGCGGCCGCATCCTCAATCCGAAGCTCGCGGCAAGCCAGTTTCGTGGCGGCATCATCATGTCACTCGGAATGGCCATGATGGAAAACACGCATTTCGACGAGCGGAGCGGTCGGATCATGAATCCGAGTTTTGCCCAATACTACGTGCCATCGCATCTCGATGTCCCCGAGATTGATGTGGCGTGGACGGGAGTTCCCGATCCACGCGCCCCGAACGGCGCACGCGGGATTGGCGAGATTGGCATGAATGGCGCGTCGGCGGCAGTCGCGAATGCGGTCTATGACGCGACCGGAAAACGCATTCGCGACCTGCCGATCACGCTGGACAAGCTGCTGTGATCGCCGGCACCAATCTCGCAGAGCTGAAGGCTTGGGTGGAGAAGCAAAAAGGCAGCCAGCCTTACACAGAGCCCTACCGCCCCCTCTCTCGGCCCTTCTTCTCAGGACGTTCAACTGCACTGTGAGGGTTATTCGGCATGGGCGGCATCGACCAACATGAGCGTGTGAAAGAGCGCAACGCATCCGTGCTCTGAGCCTACATTGAGGTCGATGCAGCTGGGTGGCTCCATGTTCTCGATCCCAGTGCTCATTGGCCCAAGGACTTCGGCCGCATCGGCGCTCATCCGACCGGCGGGCCGATGGTGTTTCTTCGTCATCGGCCTCGCTGCAGTGGTGACCGGAATGTACTCAACTGGATAGCATCTGTTGCAAAGCGTCTAGCAGCCAGCGCGCTGCAGGACCCGGCGTGTGGTCGCGGCGATGCGCCGCGTAGATTGCCAGGCCGTCCGCCGGGCTTGTGTCATTCTCGATCTCCAGCCTAACGAGTCGACCATCGATCAGCGCGTCTGACACGATGTGTTCCGGCATACGGCACCAGCCGAAGCCAGCCAGAAGAAAGTCGAGACGTCGGTTCAAATCGGCGAAGCGCCAAAGCCGCGCGCTGGCCAATCCGTAGTTTGGTCCGGATGGCTCGACCGGGTCAGACAAGACAAGCTGGACATATGGTTCTAGATCAGCGGCCGTGACCTTGCGCCCCAAGGAGGCCAACGGGTGATCGGCAGCGGCCACTGGTTGCATGACGGTACGCAGCAGCGGATAGGCCACGACGTCCTCCGGCACGTAGGGCAACAGTGTGCAGATGCCGAGCGACACCGATCCGTCCCGCAGTCGCCGCAGTGATCCGCCTAACCCTTCGGTCGAGAACGAAATCGGCAGGTCGGGATAGGTTTCACCAACGGCCTTCAACGCGTTCATAAGTGGCGCGCTCGGTACGAGCGGGTCGATCGCGAGCCGAAGCTCTGCCTCTAATCCGCTATTCGCGCTCGCCGCTAAAGCTTCAAACCGCGCAACGCTGGCAAGCACCAACCGCGCCTGATCGACTAAGACACATCCACTCTCGGTGAGAACGGGCCGATAACCCGATCGGTCGAACAGAGTCACGCCGTGCGTATTTTCTAGCGTGGTCACCGACTGACTGATCGCGGACTGTACCCGTCCAAGCATCCGGCCCGCTGCGGAAAAGCTGCCCGTATCAGCAATTGCGACAAGGACGCGTAGTTGGTCGAGCGTCAGCGCACCGATCATATCCATCTCCAAAACTGATAGAGATTGTCAGTTCATAGTCTCTATCATTGGCATTTATGGATGGTTTGAATGTTGGCAATGCCCCCTGTCTAGATCGCTTCAATACGCCGAGTGATCCCACACATGAAGGATAACCAACATGAGCAAGCTGCTTGTCGTCGAGACCAGTCCGCGTGGCGATGCCTCGATCTCCCGCACCATGACCCAACGCTTCATTGCCGAATGGCGTGCTGCGCACCCCGGCGGACAAGTCGTCAAGCGCGACCTGATGGAGACCGGCCTGGCCTTCGTCACTGCGCCATGGCTCCTCGCTTACTTCACACCGCCTGGCCAGCACACATCTGAGATGAAGAACACACTTGCCCTGTCAGATGAACTGGTTGCCGAGCTTTTGGACGCTGACGAGCTCGCAATCGGAACGCCGGTTTACAATTACAACGTCCCCTCCGTTCTCAAAGCGTGGATCGACCATATCGTGCGCAAGGGTCTGACACTGGACATGGATGGCACTGGCCTTGTCACGTGTAAGAAAGCGACCGTCCTGATAGCCTCCGGCGGCGTGTATACCGAGGGCTCACCCATCGCTTCACGCGATGTAGCCAGTCAATATCTGAAGCTAATCCTGAGCGTGATCGGCATCGAAGACGTCAAGATCGTGGCAGGCGGCGGCGCCAAAGCCGTCGACATGGGCGAGACGACAATGGACACCTTTATCGGCACGCTAGAAAGCGAAATCAGGGCCGCCGCAGTGTGAGAGTGTTGGCGACAGCGGACAGTGATGCGGCGCGTAGCCAACAACCGGCTCACCGCACGTCAGATCGCACAGTTGGCAATTTCGGACACCAGGAACAGCTGCTTCAGCACTGTGTAACTCAGGTTCTTCCTCTGTCAGGTTGGCAATAACAACGTTTCGGGTCGGAAGACCGGTCTTGCTTTCTGTCCGCATCCTCTTCCGCTTAATCCAGCGCGCTTGTAGAGCGGCTGCCGAATGATCACAACGTCGGAGAGCTCAACGTTGGCGACAAGCATGCAGCGCTTGCCGAGCCATCCGATGATGACCGCCTCGAAACCGAAAATCAGCCGGCTCGCTCCGGTGGCCGTCTCGAGCGCGCCCGCGCTCATCTGCTGTGGATCGGCCGGGTACGTTTCCAGCAGCGCATTCTGAATGATGACAGACAGCCCGATCGCCACCATTTGTTGTTGGCCGCCGGACAACGAAATCGAGACCTGGTTGCGGCGCTCTTTCAGGATCGGAAACAGATCGAACACATTGGCGAGCGACCAGGGACCGTCGCGGGCAATCTGACCAACAATCGATAGGTTTTCCTCGACGTTCAATAATGGGAACAGCTGCCGATCCTCGGGCACCATGGCGATCCCCGTCGCAGCGATGCGGTCGGCCCGATCACGCCGAGCGCCTCGCCGCTCGGCACGCCAAATGTTAGCGCGTCGGCGACCGTGACCGCATAATGCCCTGCATTCCCCCCACCCCCCTTTCTTCGCCGGCCGCCGACCGAATGAACCGGTTGTAGAGCGTCTTACGACGGCCGGACTCCGGCGGGGCATCTACCCATCCGCAACCGGACTTCAGGACGTGCACTATCCCCGAGATGACACGTCGATCATCAACCTGGGGAACGCCGCGCACCTTGTCGGGCAAACACGGCTTTAGTTGCTCATATCTTTCTTCGGAAAGCCAAAACAGATGACTGGACATAGCGGGGCTCTTTTCTGGAGCCACCAATCACCGTTTGCGATGGGTTCCAACGATAGAAACGGGCCCAGTCCTTGTTCACAAGTCATCGCCGCGATCCAGCGTTTACGACCTTAGGTGCTCACCGCCTTTCGGCAGGCTTTTGCAACATCGTCAATGTGGCGGGCGGCTGCTTGGGCTTCGGCTCTTTCGTATCGTTTGGAGAGCGCGACGACTTCTTCGCCCATCCTCCGATAGATCGGTGCAAGCTGGTCGTAGACCTTTCGAGTTGCTAATATGAGAAGGCCGCGCCGATCTGTTGGATGCGGTTTCCGCTCAATCAACCCTTTTCGCTCCAGACGATCGAGAAGCGCTGTGACGCTACCGGAGGTCAGCCCCAGGGCAGAGGCCACTTCTTTTGCCGGGATCGAACCTGCCTCCAGGAGGTTGAGGCATCTCAAATCATTGCGCGTGATTCCGAGTCTGTCCGCAGCGTGAGCATCGAGTGCATCAACGGCTGCGTGAAGCTCTCGGCAAGCTTTCACGAGGCCGTGCGGGTCATCCGGTGCGGAAGGATGGTTGGTCATCTTGGTCGACATTGTCGAATAATAGCTAAAATATTTTGATTGACAAGCATCTTGATCATCAAGCAATCTGATGCCTGCGAATAGGAGAACGTCATGGTTATCGTTGCTGTCATTGTTGGTCTTATCGTCGCCGCCATTGCCGTCGTGATTCTCACCCCCCGTATCGTCGAATATGTCGAGACAATCGTTATTGATGCACCAGCATCGCGGGTTCATGATGCGATCCGCTACCAAAGAGACCTTATGCGTTGGTCTGCATGGCCTTCAGAAACGGGCTCGGAATGCTCCGTAGAGGGAACAGATGGCAACATCGGTGCGCAGACGATTTTTCTGGACAAGAAAGGCAATCGCTTCGGCTATCAGGAAGTGACGGCAATTCAAGACAAGGCAGTGGTTCGCTTCAAGCTTGAAAGCAAGGGCCCGCCGCACGAACCCACAGTGGACATCTACACGGTCTCCATGGAGAAAGCCCTTACGACGGTCGTGCTGCATTTCCGCAACGATATTGCGCCACCTTTCCATATTCTTTTGCGCCTATTTGGCGTTGTCCGGTGGACCCGTGAGATGCACCGCAAGGATCTGGACGGACTAAAGCGGTTCGTCGAGAAGCGTGAGGATTATCGCGGCAAAGAAATTCCTGACGCCGCATGACGGCTGATGTGTTCTTTCCGTTTGCCTTCGAAACGCCTATCGAGAAGTTCGGTGTCGGGAAGAAGAAGGTGATCTGGTACAACGTGTTGATAGTTCCAGACCATGTCTGCAAACAGTTACCCTTGTCCGATCACCCGCGCTTGCGAATCGAAGGAGAGATCGCCGACGTCCCGGTCGCGAACGCACTGATGCCAACAGGCGATGGCCGGTATTACGTGATCGTAGCGCCAAATGTCCTCAAGGACGGCAACGTGCGCCTCGGACACATCGTCGAGATGCGGTTTCGGATAGCCGACCAAGACCACGTTGATGTGCCGCCAGAACTCGAGCGGGCGATAGTCGCGACGGAAACGGCGCAAGCGCATTGGCAGTCGCTGACACCAGGAAAGAAGCGGATGTTGGCTAAGCATGTCCGTTCTTCGAAGACTGCGCTGACAAGGGTCAGAAGGACCGATGAGGCGATTGCCGCTTTGCTACATCATGGTGCAGACCTGAGGGCGTGGCGCGCTTCCGCTAGACGGTCAAAATAGGCAGAAGTGGACCGTTCGACTTCGCCGTTTAAAGATCCGCTTCTGGCAAAGCTCTGCTGTCCTCGCATTGCATCAGCTGGACAGAGTTAATAGGTCCGGTCCCTAGGACTTGGCGGATACGGGATGACGACCAGCATCGTGCAGACGTCATTGCGACGAATTTCAGTTTGGCGCACTTCGCCCGGCGCGATGGTGCAGCTGTCGAACTTGCGGAGCGTCGTTTCTTTGCCGTCAACGACAACGGTCATCTCGCCGTCGAGAACGACGTAGACTTTTTCAAATGGAGGCGAGTCCGGCCCCGCGCTGCCGCCCCAGTGATTAGGCGCCTCATAAGGTTGTGCGTTTTCAAAACGCTTCACGTGCATCGCGTCCTCCCGTAGCTGGATGCGAAACTCAAGGCACCGCTCGTGTTTATGATTGGGCTTGAAAGCGGCGCCGGATGGCCGGCAGTTTAGAAGGCGTCGCCAGGCTCAATGCGATAGTTCTGCCCCTTGTCCATCATCGCGACCAGACGAATGATACAGCCGTCTCCGCGGTCCCAGTTCCAGGGGAAGAAAGCGAAGGTGCAACGTTTGCTGGTGACGGCGTCAATGTCGCCGCCGACGTTTTCAATGCCGAGAATGCCGTTGCTGAAGAGCTTGTTGTGAACCGGCTCCCACTCGGGGTGATCTTCGTCCGAGGCGCGACCGCCGGACCACTCTTTGTACTCGTCGGAAGGTGTGGCAGCAGCGGCCCGTTGCGATGCGGACCGATCGCGGTCGCAAGCGGGTGATCGTCTGGCTCAGCACGCCGGACTTGGCCATGTAGTGCATGCGTTCGATCTGCACGTCGCGGAAGTAGGGCCAGTTCGGGCACTGGAAGCCGTAGCGATGGCTGAGGTTATAGAATTCCAGCCCAATATCGTTGTCGGTGTTGCCTTGGAATTCGATGCCGCGGAATTGTACCATTCGCGCACCTCCCTCATGCGAATTGTCGCTTTTGTCGCGGAAAGTGGGCTAGGCAACACGATCCTGCGTCACGGTGCGCCGAGTATCCCGATTCGGACGTACGCCTGTTTTCAAATCTTGGATCGATTGCTGCATCAAAGACGGCTTGGATTGATCACCGCAATCATCTCTATTGAATCAATTGCGTCGCGCAATTTTGTCATCACCGGATATCGCGACTGATGTCGGATGGAGCGAAATGCTTTTGCCAAGAAGCTAGGTTGTAAGCTGTCCGCATGCAATTATTCCTTGTACGTCTTTGTTTGTTCCTGGGGGGCAGGAAATGCGTACGGGGCAACGGTGTTGGG
>JBCDAH010000005.1:0-61045 GCA_039186015.1 Pseudomonadota bacterium | reverse complement strand
CTCATCACATCCTGGGGCTGGAGCAGGTCCCAAGGGTACGGCTGTTCGCCGTTTAAAGTGGTACGTGAGCTGGGTTCAGAACGTCGTGAGACAGTTCGGTCCCTATCTGCCGTGGGCGTAGGAGTATTGAGAGGATCTGTCCCTAGTACGAGAGGACCGGGATGGACGCACCTCTGGTGGACCTGTTGTCGCGCCAGCGGCACAGCAGGGTAGCTATGTGCGGACGGGATAACCGCTGAAGGCATCTAAGCGGGAAGCCTCCCTCAAGATGAGTACTCCCTGAGAGTCGTGGAAGACTACCACGTTGATAGGCAGGAGGTGGAAGCATGGTGACATGTGGAGCTGACCTGTACTAATAGCTCGATCGGCTTGATTGTTCTCATTAGACAATGCCCATCGTTTCGCTCACGGAGCTGTTCGTTTCGCTCATTGCGAAGCGGCTCCTCCGCGAGGGCGGCGCTTGCGCCGGCTTGCATTTGCAGGCTTCGGTGCAAATTGCGTCCTCGGAGTGGGCGATATGAAGACCAGCGTATCTCACAGCTCCGTTGACCTGGTGGTTTTGGCGGGGTGGCTGCACCCGATCCCATTCCGAACTCGGCCGTGAAACGCCCCAGCGCCGATGGTACTTCGTCCTAAGACGCGGGAGAGTAGGTCATCGCCAGGTCTACAGAGCTGTGAGTGTTTCAAGATCATTTCCTCTTCACAGTTGGCCTGCAACAAGCGCTATCCGTTTTCGGATGGCGCTTTTGTCGTTTGTGGCAAAGGCTGACCCGGCTTCAATTGGAACCATGCGAGCCAGCCCAATGAAATCCGCTCGTTTTGCTGCGATCAGTTCGTTCATGTTCGCCGGTATCAGCCCGGTTCCCTCTTGGGCCACGGATACACCGTGTCAGCGGCTATCTTACGCTGGCAGCGCGTACACAGTTTGCAGTTTTGATCCAGCCAAAGCCGAAATCTCGGTGCATTGGCGACGCGGCAACGGCAAACCCTTCGCGTCCCTCGGCGCTTTCCGCAGAGCCGTGAGCGGCGGCGGCCGTCGATTTCTTTTCGCAATGAACGGCGGGATGTATCACGAGGATCTGTCACCGGTCGGTTATCACGTTGAGGCGCGTGCGAAGCTGAAGAACGCAAACACCCGGCGCGGGCCCGGTAACTTTCACATGCTGCCGAACGGGATCTTCTTTGTCGAGAAGGGGCGCGCCGGTGTTATGGAAACCCGCGCGTTCTTGAAACGGAACCGACGGCCCGACTATGCAACGCAGTCGGGGCCGATGCTCGTGATCTCCGGGCGGATCCACCCGCGCTTCAAAGCGAATTCACAGCACCGCAAACCGCGCAACGGTGTTGGTGTCAGCGCGGATGGTCGGCGCGTGTACTTTGCGATCTCTCACGGTGCGGTGACATTCTGGAACTTCGCGAAACTGTTCCAGCAAAAGCTCAAGACACCCAACGCCTTGTTCCTCGATGGCGGTTCGGCGCCACAAATGATTGGTCCCGGCGTGTCCCGGCCAAGCTTTGCCCCGGTTGGCCCCATCGTCGCGGTAACGGCTGGGAAATAGCAGCGCCGCGCCATCTCCGATCGCGTGCGGGCTGCGCTCCATGCGACGAGCTATGGGAAACGAAGGGATCAAAGGATGCTGAGAGTGTGGCCGTCACACGCGATTGTGCGGCGAACGCGCGCCTTCGGCTTAAATGCAATTGCGAGCCGACCCTTAGCCGCTTAGGGTTCAATTTAAGATCTGGACGGATCATCTGCCTACGTGTCGGTAAGGTGCCGAGATGGCGTTTCTGCAACCGGAAACGCCGCTGTTTCAGCTGCCTTCAGAACGGCTCATATGAGATCCGAGGATAAGAACCGATCGCTTCTGTTAACGGAGAAGCCGAATGTCGCGTTTTGTACTTTGTCGGCCCCGGGGCGGATTGAACGACACATTGTGCCAGTTGGCCGCATGCTGGTTATATGCTGAGAAATTTGAGCGAACCCTGGTTATCGATACAACGACGTCGTGGATGAAGCGGCCGCTGCATACATATTTTCGTATTACGCATAGTGCGTGTCCGGTTATCGGCGAATTGGATGATGAAACACTGAGCAAGCTGAATACGTTGAGTTGCTATCCGCGTGAAGTTGCGGGTGTATTGGATGAATATATACCGGTATGCCGCGGAGCAGAGGGTGTTTTTGACAAGAAGACCGACGTACAGCTGACGTTTGACTTTACGCGCGATTATCAGGAAGACGTTGTATTGCACGAGCGATATGGCGGAGGTGCGTTATCTCTGGATTGCCTCACCCGTATCGCGTTTCAGCCTGATATCTCGAAACACGTTATGAGCCGCGTTGACCAGCTGCCCCGTAACCGCGTCGGCGTGCATGTGCGGCACACCGATATCCAGACGGATTACATGTCTTTTTTTGATCGTGTAAAATCCATGGCTGGCGACGACGAGTTGTTGATTTGCAGTGATAACTACAGCGTAGTTGGCGCTGCGCGAGACGTTCTTGGTGAACACCGCGTCGTTTGCTCTTCTATTCCGCCGAATTTGGGCGGTGAAGCGATACATCAGTTTCAAGACATCACGCATTCCGATAAGCATCAGCTTAATTTGGATATGCTCACAGACCTGTTTGCGCTCAGTTTGTGTTCCAAGCTTCATATTGCACGTTTGACAAGCGGCGGTGTCTCGGGATTTTCACGACTGGCCTGGATGCTTCATATGAACCCAAAGGTCCGCAATCAGGTTATTGGAAATGATGACTTCTCAGATAGCAACGATTTTGTTCCAGCGCGTGACTTGGACCGCTCTTTGCCAATTGATGTCATTTTGAATAGACCGTTCAAAAAACTGGCGAGCGTAAACACGCTATATGCCGTTTATTGTGCCTACTTCTCGAAGCATCAGGATGTTTTCAAGTAAGCCCCCTATCTCCATTGGTATTTTTCGGCGTCACATGCCGGCTTCATGGGAATTGCGTTGGGCGCAGGGCGTGTGGCGGGCACTCGACAGGACGGCATCATGAGTTGCGGACGAAGTTGAATCGAAATGGGGAGCGTGGGATGGTTCCAGCGTAACCTGAAGCGATCTAAACGCAGCAAGCTCTGGATGCGGAGTTGATCATGTCCTACCGGCTTAAGGACTTTGGGAGTTTTCACGTCGGAGGGCGGCGCGTCGAGACGTCCGATTTGCCGAAGCGGTTTCTGAGCTATACACCAGCCGCCGCAGAGATGGAGCTGGACCCGAACGGTGTGTACTGGATCGAGCAGGCTTATGTGCAGTTCTTCGTTCCCGAGCACCACGGTGACCGGCTGCCGATTGTCTTTTTGCATGGCGGCGGACTAACCGGCGCTTCGTGGGAGACGACGCCGGACTCGCGGCCGGGCTGGCTCAACCATTTTCTGGAGTTCGGCTATCCCTGCTATGTCGTCGATCAGCCGGAGCGCGGCCGGGCCGGTTTTTCCGTTTTGCCGGACACGCTTGACGGAGACGCCATTTCGCGGCCTTTGGAGGAAGCGTGGACGCGGTTTCGCTTCGGGGAACTGGACGGATTTGCAACCCGCACGCCGTATCCCGGATGCGACTTCCCTGTCGAATATCTCGACGCGTTCGGCCGGCAATTCGTGCCGCGGTGGACAACGACCCGTGCCATGCATCTGGCCGGCTTTCGAGATGTCGTCGCGCATATCGGCAATTGCATCGTGATCTGCCACAGCCAGGGCGGCGATGCCGCGCATGTGGTTGCGAGTGAACGCAACGACCTTGTCCAGGCCGTTGTTGCGCTTGAGCCATCAGCTTTTTCTCCGGATCTGTCGGATACGCAGTTGTCAGGCCAGCGTTATCTCTATGTGTTCGGCGACTATATTGACCGAAGTCCGTTCTGGGTGGACTTGCAACAAAAGGCGATTGCGAACGCCGAGGCGTTGAAGGCTGCTGGTGCAGAGGTAACTTGGCTGGATCTGCCGACTGCCGGGCTCGCCGGCACCAGTCACATGATTATGATGGACAAATCATCAGCCCAGTCGGCGCAGATGGTTCGGCGATGGTTGGCTGGCGGCTGAAGGTGTTCGCTGTCGATTCTCACCGACAGCACACGATCTGTTGTGCGAAGCTTGAGTTGAGATCCTGGGAGACGGGCGTACTTGTGGGGTGGTCTATCGTTATAGGGAGCTCGAAACCTCATGAAGCGCATACTTCTATCATTGGCCCCGGTTGCCATCGCCGTCGCGTTTGCCGGCTCGGCATTGGCCGGCCCGCAATATGTCGACAAAACAAAGTTTGCCGTGTCCGGTTATGATGTTGTAGCCTACTGGGGGCTTGAGCAAAACGCGGTCGGTAAGACCCAGCCCAAGGCCGTTGCCGGCAAAAAGTCCATTACGGCTGAACACAACGGTGCAACCTGGGCGTTTTCATCAGAAGAAAACAAGCAAAAGTTCCTCGCGGACCCGGCGAAATATGTTCCGCAGTACGATGGTCACTGTGCTTACGGGGCGTCGATCGGCAATGACGGTAAGGGCGGCAAAGTTCCTGGAAACCCGCATCTCTGGCGGATTGTTGACGGCAAGCTGTATCTGAACATTACCAAGGCCGTCGTCGGGTTCTGGGAAAAGAATGTGCCTGGCCATATCTCGAAAGCCGACAAGAATTGGACCAGCATCGGCTCGAAGCCTGCGTCCAAGCGCAACGTGCCAAGCTTCAGCACCGCAAGCGCGCCGCTATAGAGGCCTTCGGATTTTGCTGAAACACCACACCCGCGCCCGAAGAAGCGGTACCGCTGATCCCTACCTTTGCCGGGTGGGCAGCGGGCGAGGGTGTGGCCCGTCGATGCGGGTTCGCCTAAGGCGAGCAGACTTTGGACCACCTCCGAACATGGCGAAATGGTCCTAGGTGCTGGCTATTTGTTCGGCCCCATGCCTTTTTCGTTGAGTTCCTGAATGGCTTTTTCTGTCTTTTCGAGCTGGGCCAGTCCCATGCCGTCTAGAACATGAGAGGCTTTTGTGAACTGAATGCCCTGATAACCGACAACCTCGATCTTGTTGCCCCATGGATCATAGAAGTCCATGAACCGGTCCGAGACGATTTCAATACCCATCTCTGCCAGTTTCCGGCCGACGGCCTCTTTGTCATCAACGACCAAACCGAAATGGCGATGAACATCTTTCGGCTGGCTGTCCACTTGAGCCATTGCAAGAAACTGGTCGCCAAGATCAATAAACGCCATCGTCTCGCTTCTGCCGCGCAGTTCGAACTGCAAGAACTTACCGTAGAACGCGAGCGCTTCGTCGATATCACCGACTTCCAGAGCTACATGGTTGATACCAACGGCTCGCGCTTTTTGGGTATCCGTCATCAATGCCTCCTGCCTTAGGATGGTTGCTGACGTCTGAATTTGGCGCCCGCGCGTTGCGGGTTTACGCCAAACTCTGAACGTCGCCATCAATCGAGATGGCTTGGCCGCTAATGGTCGAAGCCCGCTTGGACGCGAGATAAACAATCATTCCCGCAATCTCTTCCGGCGGAATGAGTGTCTTCAGCGATAGTTCCGACACCATTCGCAATTGCATATCCTCGAACGAGATGTTTGCAGCCCGAGCCTTGGCGTCAATGACGCGGCGAATTCGTTCGCCATCGACAGGGCCAGGCAAAATCGCGTTGCAGCGGATCTTGTTGTCTCCAAGTTCGATCGCAATCGTCTTTGTAAACCCGATGACGCCCCACTTTGCCGCTGCGTAAGGTGCGCGCAATGGAAAGCCGAACTTTCCCGCCGCCGACGATAGATTCGTGATCGAGGTGTTTATGCCGGCTTTGATATGTGGGATCGCAAGTCGGGTGACATTGAACATGCCGGTCATGCAAACGGCCAGGCAACGGTCCCAGTCCGCCGGATCGATCTCGTCGACGCGACCGGTCGGCCCGGCAATGCCGGCGTTGTTGACCAAGCAGTCCAGGCCCCCGAGGGCGCTTGTTGCTTCCGCCATCATGTTCGAGACGGACTCGCGATCCGACACGTCGCAGACCGATTGCGTGATCTCGGGATGCGCGCTTTGCAGATCAGCCATTGCGTCGTGATCGATGTCGCAGATATGCACTTTCGCGCCCTCGGCCACGAAGTGCTGAGCCGTGACACGCCCAATCCCGTTTGCGCCGGCCGTGACCAATACGCGCAGGCCCTTCAGCCCAAGATCCATTTGCACCTCCCTCGCTCGTGCGGGGCGACGGAGTCCGGCAGCGAGCGTCGTCCCCACACAATCTGCGTTGTCGCCCGCAACATGCGGGACGATGTCGCTGGTGTCATCAGGAAACGATCTGCGCTACGGGGTGTTGTCTGTCTTTGTCACTCATCATGCAGGTTTCCGGTGCCATGACACTTGAGCTTCAACTTCTGGTCTGGGCGGTTGCCCTGACATTTGTGCAGGCCGTTCTTGCCGTTTTCGGCGCGCTGTTTCAGGTCGGCTTCTCAGCGCTTCTCGGCAATCGAGAGAACCTACCCGAGATCACAGGGTGGGGCGGCCGGGCCATTCGCGCCCACCGCAATATGATTGAGAACGTGGTATTGTTTGCCGTTCTGGTGCTCACCGCGCATGCTGCCGGTCGATCGAACGACATGACGGTGCTGGGCGCTCAGCTGTTCTTCTGGGCACGGGTCGCGTATGTGCCGGTTTACACGATCGGGATTCCGGTGGTGCGAACGGCCGTTTGGACGGCTTCAGCAGCCGGATTGCTGCTGATCTTTTTGCAGCTGGTCTGATATGCATGCGACCTGACATCAGACCCGCTTCTCTCCCGGCTCTCGCGTGCTAACGTTACTGTTACGTACGAGAACAGACTGGGGAGGTGACGCATGCCGACAGCGGCAATCGTAGGTGTCGGGCTGATAGGTCGCGCGTGGGCCAATGTCTTCGCGCGTGCAGGTTGGGACGTCGCGCTTTGGGATGCCAATGCAGAGGCACTGGCTGCCGCGCCGGCCCAAGTCTCGCAATCGCTGCACGATCTGGTGCCACATGGGCTGGTGACCGATGCGGATGCAGCCGCGGCGCGGGTCCGGGCGGCAACATCCCTTGCGGACGCCGTTGGCGCGGCTGATCTCGTCCAAGAAAGTGGCCCTGAGCGCGTCGACGTCAAGATCGCTCTCTTTCAAGAACTCGATGCGGCCGCAAGACCGGACACGATTTTGGCTTCGTCGTCGTCGGCCATTGTTGCGTCTCGTTTTACGGAAGATCTCCCGGGGCGCGGCCGTTGTCTTATTGCACACCCGGTGAACCCGCCGCACACAGTGCCGATTGTCGAGTTGTGCGGTGCGCCTTGGACGAAGCCGGAGGCGATTGCGCGGTCGCGGGAGATTTACGAGGCGGTCGGCCAAGTACCGGTCGAGGTCAAAAAAGAAATCGACGGCTTTATTCTCAATCGCATGCAGGCCGTCTTGTTGTCGGAGGCCTTCCGCCTGATCGGTGAAGGCTATGTGACGGCTTCGGATCTGGACAAGACGATACGCGATGGATTGGGGCTTCGGTGGGCGTTTATGGGGCCGATCGAGACGATTGAATTGAACGCGCCGAACGGCATTCAGGATTATTGTGAGCGCTACGCCGCGACATTGCTGAAGCTGTCGGAAGCCCCTGTCACAGAGGAACTTTGGAGCCCAGAGAACCAGGCGCGGGTGGCCGACAGCTGGGGGCCAAAGCCGTCGTCGGAACATGTCGCCGAAAAGAGCCGCTGGCGCGATGATCGTCTGGCGGCCCTGGTCGCGCATAAGAAATCTCAACAGTCATTCGGGGAGTGAGACCTATGGCCAGCAAGCGCAAGGTGGTAATCACGTGCGCCGTCACCGGATCCATTCATACGCCGTCCATGTCGCCGCATTTGCCGGTCACAGCGGAAGAAATTGCCGACGCCGCGATTGGCGCCGCCGAGGCTGGGGCTGCGATCGTTCACTTGCATGCCCGCGATCCGAAGACTGGAAAGCCGGACCAGAGCCCGGAAGCGTTTTCGCCATTTCTGCAGGTCATCAAGCAACGTGCGGACTGCGTGATCAACATCACGACTGGTGGTGCGATGACCATGACCGTGGAAGAGCGCGCAAAACCCGCAACCGTGTTCAAGCCGGAAGTGGCAAGCCTGAACATGGGCACCATGAACTTCGGCCTGTATCCCATGATGGAGCGGTTTACCGAATTCAAGCACGACTGGGAGCGCGATTACCTGGCCGGCTCCAAGTCGGGCTTCTTCAAGAATACCTTCGCGGATATCGAGTACATTCTGACCGAGTGCGCCAACAACGGCACCCGCTTCGAGGTGGAGTGTTACGATATCGGTCACCTCTACACGCTCGCCCATATGGCGGACCGCGGCATCATCAAGCCGCCGTTCTTTGTGCAGTCGGTCTTTGGCATCCTCGGCGGGATCGGCCCCCATCCGGAAGATGTCGCGCACATGAAACGCACGGCCGATCGGCTGTTTGGCAAGGACTATCACTGGAGCGTTCTGGGCGCCGGCCGACATCAGTTGTCGATTGCCGCCATGGCAGCATCGATGGGTGGAAATGTCCGTGTCGGTTTGGAAGACTCGTTGTGGGCCGGGCCCGGCAAGCTGGCCGAAAGCAACGCGCAGCAGGTCAAACTTGCGCGGCAGATTATCGAAGGCCTCGGGCTTGAAATCGCCAAACCGGACGATGCCCGTGAGCTCTTACAACTCAAGGGCGGTGACCAGGTTGGGTTCTGATTGCGGTTGGCCGGACTACCAAAACGCAATGATCGCGATCAGGCCGACCAGTGCGCCGTGCGCGATCAGACTTGCCCAATAGACTGTGAGGCACCGGGCGATATCGTCCGGTGTCGCACGTTGGCGACCTCGCGGATTGAGCCAGGAGTCGTCGACCTGGACGCTCTCGTATATCCGCGGGCCGGCTAACGCGAGACCGAGCACGCCGGCCATTGCGGCCTCCGGCCATCCTGCGTTGGGCGACTTGTGCAAGTGCGCGTCGCACCAAGCTATATGCGCTGTCCGTATGACCGATTGGCCCATGATGGGTGCGACGAGCGCAATCAGACCGGCGCTCAACCGCGCGGGAAGTAGGTTCAAGAGATCGTCCAGGCGGGCTGCGGCCCATCCGAAGTCGCGATATCGTTCGGTGCGATGGCCGATCATGCTGTCAGCCGTATTCATGAGCTTGTAAGCAATCAGTCCCGGTAAGCCGGCGATCAGGTACCAGAATGCCGGCGCGACGATGCCGTCCGAGAGGTTTTCTGCCGTGGTTTCGATCGCGGCACGGCAAACACCGGCCTCGTCCAGTGTTTCAGGATCGCGCCCAACGATCTTTGACACTGACACACGCGCTGCCGGTAAACCACCAGCTTTGAAGGCCACGCAGACGTCGGCAACGTGCGAATAGAGGCTGCGCTGAGCGATCAGGATTGCAACGATACCGACTTCGAGGCACACGAGTGCCGGATGCCAACGGGCGACAAGATGTAAAGCAAGCCCAGTTGCAACCGCGAGGCCGATCAGCGCAATTGCCGTGCCCGTGCCCGCGATCTTACGCGTGAACGCGGACCAAGATGGACGATTGAGCGCGCGTTCAAACCCGTCAATCAAGTGTCCCATGACGACGACGGGGTGCGGACAGCGCCGCCACATCCAATCGGGATCGCCGATCACAGCATCCAAGATCAGGGCGGCCAACAACAGCATCGGCAGGGTGGTATCGAACATCACCGTTGCTTGACGATCCGCGCAAAAGAGTCTTCCAACACGCGCAACGCCATGCTGTTTTGCGGGCCACCGCAAATCACAAAGCGTGCCGGCAGGACGACGCGGCGCGCGTCGGGCACGACCCGCCGGAGGGCGGGGTGCAGCAGTATTGCGGCACCTTGATCCTCGGCATTGCCAGCGGTATCGGACACGATTAGGACGTCCGGCTGGAGCTTAACGACATGCTCCAGCGTTGTGCGGCCGACGCGTCGCACGCCGAGATCTCGCGCGGCATTTGCGACGCCGAGTTGCCTGAGAAGATCATCAAGCAATGTACCAGCGCCGGCAGTAAAGCCACGTCGCTGCAGATTGAGAGCCGTCAGTCCTTGGGACAGTGCGCGAACCGATTGCACGGCCGCGTCCAACTCCGCGAGCGCCTTGATGCCACGCTCGCGTTGCCCTGTCAGGGCTGCGACGCGTGCAATCAGGTCTCGGGCATCGCGGAGACTGCGCGCGGGCCTCAAGGTTTCAAGCGGAATTCCGAACGCGGCAAGGCGGACGCGGGTCGCGCGCCGGGTAAACGCACCGGCGAGGACGAGGTCCGGCTTGAGTTTCAGCACCTCTTCCGCCGTTCCGGCAATCTGCCGAAAGCGCTTGGCGCGCTGGCGATAGGCCGACATCATCGGGTTGCTGGAATAGCGCGTTAACGCGGCAATCTGCTTCGGATCGGCGAGCGCAAGCAGCAGCTGATCCGCGCAGGCATTGATGGAAACAATGCGCTGTGGCTCGGCGATCGCCATGCGTGGCGCAAAGACGCCGACGGCAGCAGCGACCACTGCCGTCAAGGCGAGCGTCATTGCGCGCGCTGTGCGGGAGTGATAGGCCTGCCCGTATCCCGAGACACATGTCGTGGCGGGTGCCGAATGCGGCAGAACTGATCTTGACGAGGTTCTCATGGTAATGCGTTTGCGGTGCCGTGCGACGGTCGTGATGACCGCCGCTGCGGTGTTCCTACTCTGGACTTATCCGATCAAAGCTCAAGATGCGACACCTCTTCCGGGGGTGATCGTCGAATCGAATAAGCCCCCTCCGCCCATCAGTGTGCCGTCGAGTCGGGATCCGGGCCCGGCGGCTCAGGCCAGAAAGCCTGAACCGCGTACGGTCGCGGCTGTGCCCTCTCTGTCAACGTCGTCACCGGACGCTGCGCCGGCTGGATCAGACGGTTCCGCTTCGACCTCGGATAGCAATACGTCAACGGAACCTGCGGCGCCAACGGTCGTTACGCCCAACCGAACGCCGCAGACCGTCGGAAGCGTCGCCAGCGCGATTACCGTAATTGGTCCGACGGAACTGGAACGCGCCCGCAACGGCGGCGCAACGTTTGTCGACGTGCTGCGTGGCACGCCGGGGGTCAATGTGCGTCGTTCCGGCGGGCCGGGTGGCACAACCGATGTCCGTATCCGCGGGGCGGACAGTGATCAGACGCTGGTGATGATCGACGGCATTCCGGTCAATGATCCGGCCAGCGCGCAAGGCGAGTTCGACTTCTCCGTGATATCACTGGCCAATGTTGAGCGGGTTGAGATTCTTCGCGGCCCACAGTCCGGTGTTTACGGCGGTGACGCGATCGGCGGTGTGATCAATATCATCACCCGAACAGGCAAGGGGCCACCGAGCGGGTTTGCCGAAGTGGAAGGCGGATCGTTCGGTACGACGTCGCAACGGGCCGGCATGAGTGGCTCCGTCGGACGTTTCAGCTATTCGCTCGGCGCGACGAACTACTACAGCTCCGGCTTCTCTCGTCGCGACGTCAATACAGAGGACGACTTTACCCGCAAGCAAGCCGTGGTCGGCTCATTTGGGCTGATGGTGAACGAAGCACTCAGCTTGTCCGCGCGATTGGGATATTCGCGCCTGCGTGCCGAAATCGACGGCAGTTCGGCAAATGAAATCCCCGAACGTGCAAACCGTGAACTTTGGGACGGCGCAATCACCGCGACTCTGAATCCGTTTGGCGACAGCGTTGTCACGACAGCGACGGTCTTTGCGAACCGCACGACGCGCGAGTTTTTAGACTGCTCATCTCGCACGGCTGACTGCGGCTCGTTCACCAATAGCGACTTCGAGGGCACACGGGTGGGGCTTGAGACGAAGTCCGTCGTCAAGCTGCGCGATGGCCTGGATCAATTTACGTTCGGCGGCCGCTTGCAGGAGATTTCCGGCAGCAAGACAGATACACGCTCCACGGGGACCATTGAGGACGACTACGATGTCTCGGAAACGCATCGTGCCGTCTATGCGAGCTACGCGCTCAATCCGATTTCAGCCTTTACCGTGACCGCAAGTGGTCGGCTGGATGACTTTGGTGACGAGGAGTTCCACGGAACCTATCGTTTCGCGGCTGCCTATCGCTTCGATGCGACCAGTACGAAGTTCCGGGCCAGTTACGGTACCGGAGTGAAGGCACCGACCATCTTTCAGCGCTTTGATGCGACGTTTGGCAACGACAGTCTGGATATCGAAACATCGAAGGGATTTGACTTCGGCATCGACCAGCAGTTGCTCGGCGGTCGCTTCGAAGTTTCGGCCACCTACTTCCAGCAGGATATCGATAATCTGATCGTCTTCACCGGCGACTTCTTCACCGGAACCTATGAGAACGTGGAGAGTGTCGAGACATCCGGCGTTGAGGTCGCTCTGGAGTGGCGAATCACCGATTGGCTGCGGCTGCGCGGCACCTATACGTACCTGGATGCGATCAACGGCGAAACGAATGCCCGCCTGCGGCGGCGTCCGGAACACACGGCGAAAGGTACTGTGGCGGTGCAGCCGTTCGCAGGCACCTACATTGCCGCGACGGTGGTGTATCAAAGCGCGCACTTCAACAGGGACTTTGATCCGGCAAACCCGGACGCGGATCTTCAAAGGGTCAAAGGGTTTACGCGATTGGACCTTGATGCCGACTTTACTATCGACAAGCGAACCACCTTTTTTGTAAAGGCCGAGAATCTGACGGATGTCGACTACCAGGAAGTCCGAGGCTTCAACACACCCGGTCGTTCCGCTTACGCCGGCGTTAGGCTTCGCTTTTAGTGTTCCGGAGCCGAGCTGGAACGCCAAGGTGATCTCGTTCGGGCCGGACAGGCTCCGATGTGCCGATGTCAGGATTGAAACACGCGCTTCAACTCGGGACCCGCGATGCTACGTGACGGAACGACATGGCCTGGCAGACTTCTGATTCCAGGCCTGTGCATCGTGATTGCTGGCCTATCTGTTGCGTCGCTTCAGCTTGGCTCCGTCACGCTGCCGTCCGGTGTGGTCCTTCGCGCGTTGTTCGGTCTTGGCGATGCGGCCGATGTCGTGATTGTGCAGGAGTTGCGACTGCCGCGTACGCTTCTTGCCATTCTCATTGGCGCGACGCTTGGGCTTGCGGGCGCAGCGCTGCAAGGGCTGCTTAGAAACCCGCTTGCCGCGCCTTCGGTATTCGGAGCACCAAGCGCCGCAGCGCTTGGTGCCGTGATCGCGATTGTCACCGGTCTTGCCAACGCGCTCTCCTTCATGCTGCCGGTCGCCGCCATTGCCGGTGCGCTGCTGTCGGTCGGCGTTCTGTTCGGTCTCGCGGGCTTTGGCGGGAACATTCTGACGCTGCTTCTTGCGGGGCTTGCTCTGTCGAGTCTCGCAAGTGCGGGCGTGTCATTGGCCTTGAACCTGGCCCCGAACCCGTTTGCGGCACTGGAGATTGCGTTCTGGTTGCTCGGCTCGCTCGAAGATCGCAGCTTTCGGCATATCGTGCTGGCAGCACCGTTTATGGCGTTCGCATGGATTATTCTGCTCGCCAATCGCAACGTCTTGACCGTTCTCACCTTGGGCGAAGACGTCGCCGCAACCAGTGGCGTCAATCTGCCCCGATTACGTCTCGCGACAATGGCCGGCGTTGCTGCCGGCGTCGGTTCGGCCGTTGCCGTGTCTGGCGTCATTGGTTTTGTCGGGTTGATGACACCGCATCTTGTGCGGCCGTTGGTTGGGCATGATCCCGCCCGTGTGCACGTCCCGGCGATGTTGGCCGGCGCCGCCCTGTTGCTGGCAGCCGATGCGCTCGCCCGGATTATTCCGGCGAGCAGTGAAATTCGTATTGGGGTTTTGACGTCGATCGTCGGCGTACCGTTCTTCATCTGGCTGGTCGTGCAGCGCCGGCGCCGCGATCTCCTGCAGGCGGTGGATTAAGCCCATGACCCTGACGAGTGACGCCGTAACGGTGCGACTTCAGGATCGGACCTTGGTCGATCGGGCCTCATTGACGCTCGATCCCGGTGAGATGGTCGCGCTGCTCGGCCCGAACGGTGCGGGAAAGACGACGCTCCTCCGCGCACTTTGCGGTTTGCTTCCGCATGCGGGATCGGTGCGCTGGCAGGGTGCGGCTTTGCCGATCCACGATCGGAAACAACGCGCCAAGTTGATGGTATACTTGCCCCAAGGTCACGTCGCCCATTGGCCGATCTCCGTACGGGATGCTGTGGCGATCGGCCGGTTTCCCCATGCGTCAACTCTCTCCCGCCTGAGCCCGACAGACCATGCGGCAATCGATCAGGCACTTGCCGCGACGGATGCCATGCAACTGGCCGACCGCGACATCACGACGTTGTCCGGCGGCGAACGCGCGCGCGTTCTTCTTGCCCGTGCGCTTGCAGTCGACGCACCCGTGCTGCTCGCGGACGAGCCGATTGCGGCGCTCGATCCTGTTCATCAATTGGCGATGGCGAACGTCCTGCGTGAACTGGCCAGGTCAGGGCGCGCCGTCCTTGCCGTGGTTCATGACCTTGCGATTGCCAGTCGATTTGCAGATCGAGTCATCATCATGAGCGACGGTGTGCTGGTTGGCGATGGACCGCCGGCGGACGTCCTATCAGATGAAACACTCGCGCGTGTGTTCGGTGTGTCCGTCAAGCGATTGCGGGATGGAGATCGAGACGTCGTCATCGCATGGGAGGCTATGCCAGCTACGGCGTCAACTCAGATCGATTGATCGAAGGGCGGCCACGACACGTGGAACTGCTTCGCTCGCCGGTAGCCCAAACCGCAACCAGGTTTCGTTGTAATCAAACGTCCGTACGAGAATCCCGTGCTCAGCCAATTGGACAGCGGCGCGCTGAGCGTCGGTGTGCGCCACGAGCGTAAACAACGGCGTTGCACCGACGATCGTGAGCCTGGCATCCCGAAGCAGGGTTTGCATCTGGTTGGTATCCGTAGCCAGGCGCTTGCGCGCGTTTTTGGCCCAGGTGGTATCGGACAACGCCTCAGTGGCAATCGTGATCGCCGGCCCGGAAACTGCCCATGGGCCGAGCCAACTTCGGATACGGCCAATGTCAGATGGGGCGCCGATCGCGAAGCCAAGGCGCAGGCCGGCGAGCCCGTAGAACTTGCCAAACGAGCGCAACACCAAGATGCCGGGCTGGCCTGCCAAAGGTGCCAAACTCAACGCCGGGTCGACATCGGCAAAGGCCTCGTCAACAACCATCAAGCCGCCATGTCCGCCGACTTCAGCGGCAATCTCAGCAAGCTGCGATGTGGCCCATGTCCGCCCGTCAGGATTGTTCGGATTAACGACAACGATAATGCGGCATCCGGCGGCTCGCGCATCGCCTGGTTCGTGAAGTGGGACGATGGCTGAGCCCTCCTGCCGCCACGCGATGGCATGCTCGCTGTAGGTTGGCGCCACGACACCCACGCGCTGTGGCGTCCGCAGACGAGACGCAAGTTGAATCAACAGCTGCGTTCCCGGACCGGCGACAATGTCAGTAGCTTCAGGAACCTCGTATGTCGCTCGGGCGGCGGCGAGCAAGTTTTGCTCTGCGTCGGCTTGCGGGAGTTGTGTCCACGTCGCATCGTCAGGTCGTGTGAAAGGAAATGCGACGGGATTGATGCCGGTCGAGAGATCAATCCAGCCTCCGTTTGGCTCGCCGAAGCGCGCGCGGGCCGCGCTGATGTTGCCGCCATGGTTCATGAGAGCCAACCCAATGGTGACGTCAGCCCAAAGCGTAGACCGACAACAGTTGCAACCAGCAAAGTCGCTTCTGAGACCTCGATCGTAGCTCCAAGGCAGTCCCCCGAAAGCCCGCCAAGCCGGCTTTGCCAGAACGCAACCGCGCCAACGACGAGCAGCACCGCAATGACGAGGCCTGGCGCAGTAAGCCCGCTCGCGATCGTAAGCATAGCCGCATTGACGGTGATGCCTGTGGGCGTGAGGCCGCCCTTGAATGTGGCTGCCCGCCCATTATCAATCGCGGGCAGGGCCCATGCTGTCGTCAGTGCGATCCAGCGCGCCCATGCCGGAACGAGAACGATAGCGATGACAGCAGTTGTTCCGTAGTCGTGGACGATAATCGCGATCAGTGCGATCTTCGCCGCGATGACGAGACAAATCGCGATCACACCGAATGCGCCAATGTTGGGGTCCCGCGCGACTTTCAGAAAGCGGTCCGGCTGACGATGGGATGCTGCCAGACCGTCTGAGGCGTCCGCGAGGCCATCAAGGTGCAGTCCGCCGGTTACGCGCACCCAGACAATCAGACCGAGCAGTGCGGCAAGCACCGGTGAGACGGTGGCGCTTACCGCGATGGCCGCCGCGACAAGACTGCCGATCAGCAGCCCCACCGTCGGCAGCCAGACGGCTGATCGCGCAAGATCGTTATCGACATAATCCCGGACCGTCGGTGCGGGGAGCGTCGTGAAAAACTGCAACGCAACGGCAAGACCACGCAGGTTCATGCTGGCCTCAACGCCTCTATGCTGCCCCAGAGCCGGTCGTGACCGTCACGGCCGTAGTGCAGGGATAGCATCGTTCCGTGGTGGATGCGCACGGCCCACGCATCTGCGAACGTAAATCCACATGCGATCCGAAGTGCGCCGCGCATAACACCGGCATGCGTGACGACGGCAATGGGTTCGCGAAGCCGTTGCGTGTTCGAGGATCTCAGAACGTGTTCAAGCCGTGCGGAAAATGTCGACCATGCTTCACCGTTGGGCGGTTGGTTGCGCTCCGGATTGGCGTAAAAGTCGTCGAGATCACGCCCGTATCTCTGACGGAGTTCACCGGCTCTGACACCGTCCCAGTCGCCAAAGTCGTACTCCGACCAAGCCGGGTCGATACAGACCGAAACGCCAAGCTGGGATCCGGCAAGCTCGGCGGCCATCACGCAGCGCTGCATCGGCGACGACAGCAGCGTTTTCGGTTGCAGCGCCGTAAGCTGGCGTATGACGGCGGCGTTGCCGTCAGCTGTTGCGGGCACATCCGTGCGGCGGCCAATGAGCATGCCGGGCTCGGTCGTCGCACCGTGCCGAACCATGTGGAGAAGCATAGCCTCTACTCCGGCCCGGAAACGCCCGCCTCGGCAAACGTCGCCATTTGCGTGTGCAAATCACAGGCGTGACGGAGAACGGCCACCGCCACAGCAGCGCCACTGCCTTCGCCCAGTCGCATGCCGAGGTCGAGGATCGGTTTGGCGTGCAGCGCATCGAGAGCAACGTCGTGGCCACGCTCCGCCGACCGGTGCCCGAACGCCAGAAACGGGCGGAGCGACGGGGTCATGCGGGTTCCGACAAGGGCTGCAACTGTCGCGATGAACCCGTCCACGAGAACCGGGATCCGGCGCTGTGCCGCAGCGATCATGCCACCGGTCATGGCTGCGATTTCGTAACCGCCAACGGAGAGCAGCGCGCGTTCGACCGTAACTTGCGGACCGTGTAGATCGTGACGCGCAATCGCACACTCTATAACTCCGGCCTTATGGGCGATCCCGCTCTGGTCCAGGCCTGTGCCAGCTCCCGTGACATCGCTAGCCGAGTGTCCGGTCAGCGCAGCCAGAAGCGCTGCGGCCGTTGTCGTATTGCCGATGCCCATTTCCCCGAACGCGGCAATATCGGGATTGAACGTCGCCATGCGATCGACGGCGCGCGCGCCGGCTCCGAGTGCGTATGACAACTCCGCACTGGTCATTGCTGCTTCGACAGAGAAGTCGCGCGTTCCATGTCCTTGTTTGTCTGACACGACGCCGTCGATCTGTTGATCCGTGGCGACGCCCACGTCGACGATCTCCAGCCGTGCGCCGAGTCCCTTCGCCAAGACGGAAATCGCGGCCCGGCCCCCGGCGAAGTTCTGCAGCATCTGGGCCGTGACGGCGCTAGGATAGAGAGACACGCCCTGCGCCGTGATGCCATGATCAGCAGCAAACAGGGTAATCGCGACGCGCTGTGCTGAGATTGCTTCCGTTGCCTGAGCGCCTGCCAACCAGATTGCGATGTCTTCAAGCTGGCCGAGCGATCCCGGTGGCTTGGTCAGTTGCGCCTGGCGCATGCGCGCCTGTTCCGCACTGGCGGTGCAAACCTCCGGACACGGGGCATAGGGATCGAATGAGGTGTGTTCCGGCATTGGTGTTGGCGCTCCTTTGGACGGCGCAATCCGCCACGAACCGTTCGATGTGTCGAGTCTTCAGATCGTCTCGTGCCCAATATCGCGGGATTGCCTCAGGATTGCCCGCGTATACTGGACGCCGGTCGAGGATCTCCTTAAGCCTTGGGCCTGAAACAGCAACATCCACGGGAGGATACGCAATGAAGCTGGTGCGTTTTGGGCCGGGCGGCGGTGAGAAGCCGGGCCTTGTTGATGCTGATGGAGCCATTCGAGACCTGTCAGCGCATGTTTCTGACATCAACGGTGAAACACTTTCGCCGCAGGGGTTGGCGGCACTGTCAGCAATCGACGCCAACAGTCTGCCACTGGCGCCGGCTGGCGCTCGCATCGGTGCGCCAGTTTCCGGTTCACGCAGTTTTATCGCCGTTGGGCTGAACTACGAGGACCACGCGAAGGAGGCCGGGCAATCCATTCCGAGCGAGCCGATCTTATTCAACAAGCTGACCAATTGCATCGTTGGGCCCAATGACAACGTGATCCAGCCAAAGGGCTCGACCAAGCTGGACTGGGAGCTTGAGCTGGCCTTTGTGATCGGAACCCGCGCGCGCTACGTGGCAGAGGCCGACGCCATGGCGCACATTGCAGGGTTTGCCATCTGCAATGACGTGTCCGAGCGGAACTTCCAGCTTGAGCGTGAAGGGCAGTGGATGAAGGGCAAGTGTTTTGAGAACTCCGGTCCGCTCGGTCCCTGGCTCGTGACGAAAGACGAGATTGCGAACGTTCAGAACCTCGACGGATCACTCGATCTCAACGGTCAGCGGATGCAGACCGGCAATACGAAGACCATGATTTTCCCGGTTGCATTCCTGCTGCACTACATCTCGCAGTTCATGGTTCTGGAGCCTGGTGACGTTGTGACGACGGGTACGCCTCCAGGCGTCGGTGCCGGTATGAAACCACCCGTGTTTCTCAAGCCGGGTGACGAGATGACCTTGCGGATTGCGGGATTGGGTGAGCAGCACCAGAAGGTGGTGGCCGCCGAAGCCTGATTGGCGTAGCCGGCAGCTTGGTCAGTCGGGGGCCGATTTCTACGGTGTCCCGACCGACCTATGCCGTGACCGGTGTGCACTCAGTCGTTGTTGGCTGAGTGGATCAGGAATGGCGCCACATTCGTGTCGCCACTACCGTTGGCCTTGCTTTCCACGAACTTTTCAATGGCGTGGATGGCAGCTTCCGCCGACGTTTGGTGTTTGATGTCGGTGACGTGCGCCTTGAGCCGGTTGAGGACGTCCTGTTCATCGGGGCGCAGTCCGTCATCACGGCCTGCCGCGGCCTCGAGCTCTTCAATCGCTTGGGTGACGATCTTGCGATAGCGGCCGCCAGGTGCGAGCGCCATAAGCGGCGCCAGCGTTTCAATGTTCTTGCGCACGTCAAGCAGCTGCCGGGCATGATCCGACGCTGCATCGTATTGCATGACGAGAGCATGATAGACGCGGCTGATTGTGGCGTCCGCCGTTCGGTTCATATCCTCGACAAGAGGGCCGAGACGCTGATCGGCTTGAACGAGTTCGCTAAGCATGCGGTTTGCGGCCGTCGCCATTCCAACGTTGTTTTGTGCCCAGCCGTAATCCTCTTCGGTATTCAGCAGCGCGGCGATGAACTCGGTGCGAAACCTTTCACGGTAGTCCTCTGTGTCCTTTTTTGATCGCTGCGTCTGGTCCTCGATCTGACGCTCGTGGCCGACGTGGGTCTCGACGCGCTCAACGTGCTCTTGGAGGACGCCATGATAGTCTGCCTCAACCGCTGACGCGTCAGGGCCGCGCATCAACTGCGGGTGCATGGCGCGCAGCCCCTGCTTGGGATACTCCGCTGCGACGGTCGCCAGCGTGCGGTAGAAATCCCGATGCATGTAAAAGCGATCATCTTCGCCTTTGCGGGTGTCCTTTTGGACGAAATCCAGGGTGGTGCCGGCGTTGATCGCTTTCTGGACGATGAATCGGTCGCTCGGATCATCGATATCGCGGTGGATACAGACTTCGCAGGAGTAGCCGTCTCGCTCCGAGATGGGGCGCAGATAGCCAAGAACGATCTCGGCGTGATCGCCCACATAAGGCTGCAGCGCGACGACGAGGATCTTCTTCAATTCGGCCAGCCGGACTTTGTCCTGATCCCCGGTGAATGCTTTTTTGGCGACAATCGAGAGGAATTCGACAAACTCGCCACGTACGATGAAACGATCGGCGTGTTCCGGATCCCGGGCTACGGCACCAATCGTTGCGCCGGCGTTCAACACTTTAATCAGGCGGGCTCGCTCTGCTGTATCGGCGACAGGTATCACAGCTTCGTGGGTCCAGCCGCCAAGTGAGAGCGTTCCGGCCGCATGACTGATCGGCTGGATACGCTCCAGCGTCATGGTCGCGTTCTCGAAGGTGTGCGGCATCAGCGCGTTTTCGACGATGGCCTCGAGCTGCTGCGCACTGCGCCCCTTGTGGCTCGGCACGTCGCTGAGCGGTGAACGCACCGCATTGGCGCCAAACAAGCCGGACATGAACACCATGGCGTCAATGGCAATCGCGATCGCAAGCGCGAGATAAGCAAGTTTGTTGCCATCCTCGAAGGCATTCACGGTCACGACGAACCTGTGCGCTTTGTCGTCACGGTTCAGCTCAATCAGGTTGATCCGGGTCCGCAGTTCATCGGTCGCGTCGCTGGGAAGCCCGGAATCCTGGACACAGCCGCGGGCGAATGCGAATAGCGCATCGGCCCCGCCCGTTTGCGGGAGTTTATCGCCGCCGATGCACTTGGCTTCGAGCGTCTGGATACCGGTGTTGAGTGCAAACACGCGGGCAGCGGCCTCGCTCGCGCTGCCGGGGTCGCAATTGACGCGCGCGGCTTCGTCTCGCAGCGTCTGGACTTTCAGCGCTGCGTTTTGAAGGCTCTGGCATCGCGTCTGGATAGACAGCAGCGTGGCCTGTGTCGGCGATTGGCGAAAGGTCTGGCGTGCCCTTTCAAGAGCTGCGACACCGGCGGCTGGATCGACATTGACGATGTTCGATGCATTGTCGTTTGTCTTGGCAACCGAAATCAGCTGATCGGCTGTCTGTGCCTCGCCGTTCAACCGCGCCAGGTCGCCATCACTCTGCGCCAACTCGGCTTTGATCGTCGAAATCCGCTTGTCGATTGTAACCAGTCGATCGTTGTGACCTTTCAGGCGCCGTTTCGCGACCTCAAGCTCAGCCATGATCTTGGCTTGTTCGGCGCGTGCGGCGCGCCACATCGGCCCGCGTCCGACCTTGCCGGAGCCCTCAACGCCGCGTTCCTCGGCAAGAACAACAGCGCGTTGCTCATCAAGCCGACGCTCGATGGTGCTGACGACGCCTTTGAACTCGCCAACCTTAGCGGCCGCCTCGGGCCGTGCGGCCTGGACGCGTGACAGCTCCTCGGTCAAGCGGATCTTGTTGGCTGCGAGGCCAGCCTGGCCGCTGCGCGCCGAGGCTTTCTTTTCTTCAAGTGTGGCGACGCGCTGGCGCTGGACCTCAAGTTCCGCAGCGATCTGTTTGCGAATGGCCTCCGGCGCCCGGTTGGCGACGCGCGTGACGGCGTTGAGTTCGCTTTCGTAGCGCGCCCAGCCGTCTGCCGTGAACAAACTTTCCGCCTCTTGAATACGCCTTTTCGTTGCAATGTTGCTGATATCGTTGACGACGCCGGCAACTTGGTTCTGCGCACGCAGTTCTGCGGCGCGCTTGCGCTCGTCCTGCGGGAAGATCGTGGAAAACAGCGAGTCGAATGAAAAGAAGACCGATGTGGCCATACAGGCCAGAAACATCAGCCACAGAACCGCACTACGGACCATAATCCTGGCAGCCTGCGCATACTCGGACCACACCGCGCTTCCGGCACCAAACAGGATTGCGGCGAAGATCACAACAAGTGCAACGGCGAACAACAGTTGGTTTGAAGCGCCGGATAGCGTTTGTGAGTCGACAAAACCGGCTTCGTCGGCGCCAAATACCTGCAAGGTCATAACCGCGAGGATTGCGAACAAGATCAGACCAATAGCGGTACCCAGTGCCGTCCCGACGGCGCGCGGACCGATGGACAGCAGGGCTCTCGCTTCAGTCGGATCGGTGCGTGCCCCGCCCGGAACGCCAACCGTGCGCGGCGCCGGCCGCTGGACCATGCCGGTGGCGAAGCTTTCGCCAATCAGCCAGGCCACAATCAGCATCACACCCTGGATGCCGAATGTAATCAGTAGGGAGAGCACCGGCTCCTGCGTAAAATTCCGCATCCCGTCCCATGTGGTCCATCCAGATGCGACGGAGAGAACGATGCCCGTGGCGCCGAGAAGCGCCAGCCGCCAGTTACTCGTGATGACCTCTGATGTCAGCCGTCGAAGCGGAGGCGCAATGAAGCTCCATGCGGCCCAGATTCCGATCGCAAGCGCAGTGAACATCAGCCACGCGTTGAGATCAAAGCTCTGCCCGTTCAATTCGGGGAGTTGTATGTTGCTCATCAGCTCAGCCGTCGCTGTGGCGACGGGGGCCAAATCAACGGTCATAGAACAACCCTCCAAGCCGCGCCGTGGCTGCGAACCTTAGTTGGCCGCAGCCGAATGAGATCTGAACAAATAAACGTGTACAGATATAGTGATCGCGGCCGCGGGCCCTCACAACCTCATGAAGGTCCAAATCGCAACAGAGTCTAGGCGAAACCATGAACTGGCTGCATCATGACAGAGATTTCATCATTGCGAGATTATTGCGATTAGGTGGCGTTTGTTCAACGCATTCGAATGGAAAGTCGTGGAAGTCCTTGCGTAGGGCGAGGGAATTGAACGTCCTGCACTTTGGTGACGCTTGACGAATGGGCCGTTGCGCTGTTTCCGTGCGCAAAACCCGTTCTGGAAAAAAGCGATCCGAAATGCACCGATCATGTTTCCGGCCGGCCCGCGCTGGCGTCCTGACGCTTTTCGTTTTTGTGGGATCCAGCCTTGTTTTTCAGCTGGCGTCAGCCGACGCGACCCACGCGAAGACCAACTGCAAGCCGTCGGGGAGCTTTTCCTCCTGGAAACGTTCGTTCCGGCAGGTTGTTCGCAAAAATGGCATTTCGGAGCGGACAATCCGCCGCGCTTACGATCCGATCACGTATGACCCGGCGGTTATTCGGCGCGATCGGCGGCAGAGCTTTTTCTCACTGTCGTTTCTCGAATTCTCGAAGCGCCTCGTGTCGAATCACCGGATTCGCAAGGGTGGCAGCAAACTGAAACAACGTGCCCAGTTGTTTCGTCGGGCGGAGAAGCGGTTTGGCGTGCCCGGGCCAGTCATCACGGCATTTTGGGCGCTGGAAAGTGACTTTGGCATCGGGCTGAAGAAGCAGTACCTCATCTTCAATGCGCTCGGCACTCTGGCTTACGATTGTCGTCGGCCGGAATTGTTCGGGGAACAATTGATCGCTGCCTTGAAGCTGGTGGATTCCGGACGTGTTCCGTACAAGCGCATGGTTGGGTCGTGGGCCGGTGAAATCGGCGAGACCCAGTTCCTGCCCTCGCATGTGCTGGACCACGCCGTCGAT
Organism: Pseudomonadota bacterium; assembly: GCA_039186015.1. Taxonomy (GTDB): domain Bacteria; phylum Pseudomonadota; class Alphaproteobacteria; order Rhizobiales; family Hyphomicrobiaceae; genus JBCBWG01. The sequence continues at coordinate 37,383 of JBCDAH010000005.1, read as the reverse complement.
GGCGACGGTGATGGTGCGATCGACCTCTACAACAGCGACGCTGATGTTGTGTTTTCGACGGCGGCGTTCATTCGCCATCTCGGATGGCGCACTGGCGAGCCGTGGCTCGAAGAGGTGCGGATTCCAAAGCGAATGCGCTGGCGCGAAGCGGATTTGACGATCCTTCACCCGCGAGCGCAGTGGGCAGAATGGGGCGTCCGGCGGCGTAACGGTCGCGCGCTGCCGAACGACCGTTTGCCGGCTTCGTTGTTGCTGCCGATGGGGCGCAACGGCCCGGCGTTTCTGGCCTACCGGAATTTCCGGATTTATCCGGAATGGAACAAGTCCCTCAACTACGCGATTACGGCAGCCTACCTGGCGACGCGGCTTGCCGGCGCGCCGCGGTACGCAGCTGGCAATGGGCCGATCGAGACGTTTTCCTACCAGAACATCAAACAGATCCAGCAGCTGCTTAATCGCAACGGGTTCGATACCGGTGGCGTTGACGGCAAGCTCGGCGCCAAGAGCCGGGCCGCAATAAAGGCAGCCCAGCTGCGGTTCGGACTGCCAGCTGACAGCTATCCATCCGCGGCACTTGTGCGGCGCTTGCGTCGCGGCAGCTGATCAAGACGGTCCGAGGACTGTCGCAGTTACACTTCGTTACATGCTGCGCCGGTCCTGAAATATCCGCGCAATTCAAGACATGCACGTCTCCAAGACTGGCACGAGGCGGTCTCGTGCTGACCAGAGTCTGGAGAATCAACGTGCGAATCATTCCCTTGAAGTACCGTACCGGTGCACTCGATGTCCGTATTGTCGCAGCAATTGGAGCTGCGCTCTGCCTGGCGCTGTTAAGTGTACCGGCCGATGCCGGTGCGCCCGGAGCGCCGCACTCGGACGCAACTGTTGTCGGTGCGACAATCTACACGGCATCGCCGCCGCCCCCATCGGCCGTTCTCGCACCCGAACCGGTCCGTGTCGGCCAGCCGGCACTCGGCCATCATACGGGCGGCTACTGCGCGCGATGGCGCCGAATCTGCGGTTACCGGTGGGGCTGGGGGACATGGCGGTGGCGCCGTTGCCTGGCAATTCGCCACTGCTACTAATCCCAGGGTTGCAGGATGGCAAAGCGCGTTCGCCTAAGGTGGATATGATCCACCCCCGGCGATTGACCACACGCTATCGGCGTGCACAAGTCGGGCGCAGCCTGTGCTATCTCGGAGCGCCCGATGACGGAGTTGATTGCACCGCGACGCAACGCCATCCCTGTCAATATTGGTGGGGTTACGGTCGGCGGGTCGGCGCCGGTTGTTGTCCAATCGATGACCAATACGGATACGGCCGATATCGGCGCCACCGTCAACCAAGTCGCGGCACTGGCGCGGGCTGGTTCAGAACTGGTCCGAATTACCGTTGACCGGGATGAGGCTGCCAAGGCCGTCCCACATATTCGCGATCAGCTCCGCAGTTTCGGTGTGACCGTACCGCTCGTGGGTGACTTCCATTACATCGGTCATAAGCTGTTGTCCGATCATCCGGCATGTGCGGAAGCATTGGACAAATACAGGATCAACCCCGGCAATGTCGGCTTCAAGAGTAAGAAGGACGGCCAGTTCGGCGCCATTATCGAGAAGGCTTTGGCGTACGGAAAGCCGGTGCGCATCGGGGTCAACTGGGGGTCTCTGGATCAGGAACTGCTGACCCATTTGATGGACGAGAACGCGAAGTCCGAAAAACCGATCGACGCTCGCGCGGTGATGCATGAGGCGATCGTGCAGTCTGCCCTGTTGTCGGCTGAGCGGGCACGCGAGCTGGGCTTGCCGGCTGATCGCATCGTGATCTCTGCCAAAGTCAGCCAAGTTCAGGATTTGATCAGCGTCTATACAATGCTCGCGGGGCGCTGCGATTATGCGCTGCATCTCGGGCTGACCGAAGCCGGCATGGGCTCAAAGGGTATCGTTGCATCGTCGGCTGCCATGGGGGTCCTGCTTCAGAACGGCATTGGCGACACAATCCGGTATTCGTTGACGCCGGAGCCCGGTGGCGACCGGACGCGTGAGGTGCAAGCGGCCCAGGAGCTGCTGCAAACCATGGGCATTCGGGCCTTTGTTCCAATCGTTGCAGCGTGCCCGGGTTGTGGGCGCACAACATCCACCGTGTTCCAGGAATTGGCGCAGGACGTCCAAGCCATGATCCGCGAGCGCATGCCGGCCTGGCGCAATCAGTATCCGGGTGTCGAGCAACTGAATCTCGCCGTTATGGGATGCATCGTGAACGGGCCGGGTGAGAGCAAGCATGCCGACATTGGGATTTCGCTGCCTGGAACGGGCGAGCAGCCGTCCGCGCCCGTGTTTATTGACGGCAAGAAAGCGATGACGCTGCGCGGCCCCAACATTGCGGCAGAGTTCAAAGACATTGTGGAAGACTACATCGAGAAGCGATACGGCCAAGCCGGCTCGGCTGCAGCCGAATAAGCGCGGACTTTGCCCTATTTGGATGCGCGATATGTTCAAAATTTATATTTCTAGGGCGATTTCGTGCGGCGATGCCGCGGCGTTTTGGTGACACAATTGCGCCACAGATAGGGCCTGTGTGCTCAGTTTCACTACTTCGTCATCGTCAATTGTGCGGCAAATCAGTGATTGTCGGTGGCAACTCATCGCGTGTTAGTCGCGGCTTAACCAAAATCCACAAACGTCAGAGCTTCCCATCCTCGGTCTTCCGGGGGTCGGTTGAGGCCCGAATTGCTTTCGCCTGGAGAGATGATGCGCGGAATTTTAAAACTCGCCCTATGCCTTCCCGCCGTGGTCGCTGCGGCAGTCAGCTACCCCCAAGATAGCGCCAACGCTCAGTTCTACTGGGGGGCGAGCGGCCGGTCCGTCGTTGGTTTTCCGAAGTCTTATGGTGCCGGCCAGATCATTGTCAGCTTCCGCGATCGCCGGCTCTATCACGTGACGCGCCGCGGGCGTGCGGTCAGCTATCCGATCGCGGTTCCGAAACCGTCTGCGCGCTGGAGCGGCGCACTGCGGGTGTCGATGAAGCGGGTCAATCCGCCGTGGACGCCAACGCCGAAAATGCGACGTCAGAAGCCGTGGCTTCCGGCAACCGTGCCGGGCGGTCACCCAAAGAACCCGATGGGCAATCGTGCGCTGTATCTCGGGTCAACCTTGTATCGCATCCATGGCACTGACGCGCCTTGGACCATCGGCAAGAACGTCTCCCAAGGCTGCATCCGCATGCATAACTCGCATGTGGCAGAGCTCTACAGCCGAGTGCGCATCGGTACGCGTGTTGTTGCGACGTACAAGAGCTATGCAGGCCGTAGTTATGCCTATGCCGGCGTTTCATCGTCCAGCAGTGCGTCCACAGGCGGCGACGATTGGCAGCGACGCCTGACGCGCGGTCTCTGATCTCGCGTTCCATACGGTCCGATACACAACACAAATGGCTGGCGCTTCGTCGCTGGCCATTTTGCGTTTTCGGCGTTGCGAGCGCCGCGTTCGATCGCAGTGACTTCACGCTATATGATTGCTTTTTCAAGAAACGGTGCGTCGCTCAGAACGCGATCATATCCTAACGGCGATAGGTCGAGCGTTTCATAGCGCCCGGTGGCGATCCACTCGCTGATACCGCGACCGACAGCTGGTGATTGTTGCAAGCCATGCCCGGAAAATCCGTTCGCGAACACTAGGTTCTTGAGATCCGGGTGCGGTCCGATAATCGCGTTCTGGTCGAGCGTGTTGTAGGCGTAGTGGCCGGCCCAAGCACGTTCGAGGCGGATCGCCTCAAAGGCCGGAACGCGATGGGCCAGTGCCGGCCAAATCATGTCTTCGAATTCCTCATAGATCACGCCGAAGTCGGAATATGCGACGGCGCGGTCATCTTCGGGAACAGTGCCGGCGAGAAACCACTTGCCGTCCGAGCGGCAATGGACGCCACTTGGGTCGATGGTGAGCGGCATGGGCTGGCCGAGTTCCGTCGCGCATGAGAACACGAACAAGCAGCGCTTGCGCGGCTCAACTGGCACATGGACGCCGGCAGCCTTCGCAATGTCAGCTGCGTGTCGGCCCGCGGCATTGACAAACCACTCCGCACGGATAGCGGCGCCAGAGGCCAATCCGACCGACGCAATTCTGTGCCCGTCGTGTTGAACGCTGACGACTTTATCCGTTCGATAGCTCACGCCGTTGCGACGGGCTGCCGCCTTCAAAGCCTGCATCATGCCATAGCCGTCAAACCAGCCTTCGCCATTTTGATTGAGCAAGCCGCAGGCGATGCCGTCGAGATTGTAGAATGGAAACCGCGCCGAGATGTCGTCTGGAGACAAAAGCTCAGTCGTGGCATCACAAGCCGACTGAACAGCGTGGTTTTCTTGCAGGATGTGTGCCGTCTCGGTGGGTGCCAGAAACAGGTATCCGATTTCCTTTAGTGCGATCTCGGGCACATCGGGGTGATTGCCCAGTGCCGTTCTGAAGTTCTGGATGAAGGTTGTTCCGAACATCGACATCCGGACGTTGATGTCGTTCGAGAACTGATGGCGTATGCAGCTGGCCGAGAGCGCGGTCGACGCGTGTTCGTAGGTCGGGTCCGGCTCAACGACGACGATCCTGCCTTGAAAGTCGGATCGGCTGGAGAGGAACCATGCCAAGGCGGAGCCCATCGCCGCGCCACCAATGATGACGACATCCGCCGTTTCGTCCGGCACGCCCATCTCCTCGGTTGAGCCTGTCCGCATTACGCTACACCAATTAACCGCGAACCCTCGAGTCCGATGTGATCCGAGATCATCAGATCCCAGGTGAAGAGGTTGCCTTGTCGATGCGGCCGTGACACCACTCGAGCCTATCGGCTCGGTATATGTTGAGACAGCCAAATCAGGCCGGCATGTGCGTCAGAATGTTTGCCGGATTGCGTTAGGACGATTGCACATGATCAATCACGTCGCTTACGGAACACGACTTCGGATATCAGCAGTTCGTCTTGCGTCGGTTGTGCTCGCCGCTGTGTTGCCGATGATTGGTGGCGCTGGTGCAGCAGCCCAGACAACCAAGCTGTCAGAGACCAGAATCCAAAAGGGCTTGATTGCCGCCGGCGTTCTGGACAAGCCGGTCGGCGCCGCGAAATCGCATGAGTTGAGCCAAGCTTTGGTGCGGTACCGCCAAATCTATACCGGCGGCACGGCAACCGACACGGAGCCTGATGAAATCGCGGCCTTCGCTGATGCACTCAAGCGGGATTTCGGGCTCGTCGAGGTCAAGGATCGCGTCGGGCGCGTTATTCTGGTGCCGCGCAAGTTGACGGCGCGCACCGATGAGCCTGATGCGACGCAATCTTTCTATCGGTCGCGTTTTTCGGAAGCGCAATTCTACACCTTCCGCTGGAAGCTGCAGCGCAATCCACCGAGCGAAATGCTGCGCGCCATTCTGCTGAAGGCCCGCGACGCTAACATTCTGTCCGTCGCCCAGTCCAACCGTGCCTTTACGGTTCATCTTCGCGACCACCGCGTCAGTTCCCGCACCGGAAAGAAGACGCCGCGCTTTCAGTACAAGACGGCGTTTACGGCCGGTGGCTACTTAACCGGTCTCTACGTCACATATCTCGATCGGCCGAGCCGCGACTTCGAGGTGCCGTCCTTTCTTGCGCCGCTCATTCGTCACTGGACCGTACCGGACACGGTCCTCGCGCCGCTCACTGCGGCTGAGCGCACCGAAGCACTCAATGGCTGGATGGATGGCCGGTTTCTATCGTCCGACCAGCGTCGTGAGCTTGCGGATCTGATCACCCAGAGTGACAGCCAGCCGACGATGGGCGCCGTCACTACGCTGGTTCGCCTGTGGGTCTGGCGGAAGTCCCTCAGCATGCTTTCCCATTGGATCTCAGCTGCGTTCGAGGAGACGAACCGGTGGGCGTCAGTTCCTATTGAGACCTGTGTGAACTCCCGCGGCGTCATGCAGAAGCATCGCGATGTCCGCGTCGTTGTCGCGACAAACCGCCAGCTGACGCCGGAGTTGAAAGCCGGAAACAAAGACGCAACGACGTGGTTCACAACGAACGTGTCGGCTGGCAACGCCATGCACATCGTCTGTGCGTCGATTTCCGTCCCGAATGACACGACAACTCATACCAGCCTGGAAACACGTTTCCGGAAAGACTGGATCGGCAACACAACTGTGCTGGGCGCGGACGATACCAAGCTGTTTCGCGTGCGGTCATCGAAACTCCTGCGGTCGGTGCCGGCGACGGCGTCTGCCCATCGCTTGCGGCTTCTCGATCGCGAGCGGTGGCTCTTCCCAAGCGAAAGCCGCGCCCTCGTTTTCGTCCATGGTTACAATACGTCTTTCCAGTACGCGCTCATGCGGATCGCGCAATTGGCGGCAACGATTGAGTATCCCGGCCGGGTCTATCTGTTCAGCTGGCCGTCGGCTGAGGAAATGCAGAAGTACATGGCCGATATGGACAGCGCCGAACGCTCCGAGGTGCATCTCGCGGGCTTCCTCCGTGCGATCTTTCGCGATCCGACCCTGCGTAAGCTCGACATTATTGCCCATTCCATGGGGTCGCAGCTGATCGTGCGGGCGTTGGGTGATCTCCGCGACGTCTTTTATGCACGAGACGACATTCGCATCGGCGAAATCATCCTGGCAGCACCGGACGTTGCGACGGAGGTTTTCGCCGAGAAAGTGCGTGAAGTCAGCTATTTGGCCGACGGAATCACGGTGTACGGATCAGCAAAGGACAAGGCTTTGCGTGCCTCTCAATCGCTGCGGGGAACGTCGCCGCGGTTGGGCCAGTTGACCCGAGGCGCCGACGTTCCGTTGCCGAAGGTGCGCATGATCGACGCCACGTCCCCATCGAACATTTGCAATGGATGGGGGTACGTTCAGATCGAGCACAATTACTTCGGTGATAATCCGGTTCTGCTACAGCATATCGAGAGTGTCCTTGAACGCGGCCTGCGCAAGACGGCGAAAGCTGACAAAGTCGAGAAATCCGTGATCGAGAAGATCGGTGACAATCATTTTCGTCTGAAGCTACCCGACCCGAACTGCTGGTTTCATCGCACAGCTGCGGAGTAGGACACCGGTCTCACCGATCGCACCTACGATGTACGCGCGCTCGCGATCTGCAGCAGAGCGTCGATGTCGAGGCTCTGACTGAGATGATCCGCCAACTGGTCGAGTGTGGCGTCGACCGTTTGTTCGTAAGCAAAGCCTGGCGCTGTAACATCGCGCAGGCGGACGAGGAATGCTTGACGAAAGTGATCGCTCGCAAACAAGCCGTGGACGTACGTCCCGAGAATGCGCCCGTCGGCCGAACTTGCACCGTCTGGCCGGCTTTCAATTTGCAGGTAGGGGCGCGCGCAATCGGGGCCTGTGGTTTCACCAAGATGGATTTCATAGCCCGAGACGTCCGTGCCGGAGGCGGGATGCGTGCCGGTGATCGGGCGCACCGACTTGTCACCCGTCAACATCGTTTCGACGTCCAGCAATTCAAGGCCCGCGTGGCGGCCGCGAATGCCTTCGATGCCGTTTGGATCGTCGATCGCGTTGCCAAGCATCTGATAGCCGCCGCATAGACCGAGGACGCAACCGCCGCGGCGCACATGGGCTTTGATATCAATGTCCCATCCCTCGGCGATAAGCGCTTTGAGGTCGGCAAGCGTGGCCTTCGAACCCGGCACAATAACAAGATCCGTGTCCGCCGGGAGAGCCTGGCCGGACTGGAGCATCGTCAAGCGCACGTTTGGGTCGAGCCGCAAGGGGTCAAGATCATCGAAATTCGCAATGCGCGGCAGTCGCAAGGCTACGACGTGGATGGGGCCGTCCGCATTCGGTGCAGTCGGTGTATCCAGGTCGGAGGAGTCTTCAGCCGGTAGTGTTCGCGCCTGCGGAAAATGCGGAACGATGCCGAGCCCGCGCCAACCTGTTCGCGTCGCGATCACGTCCATTCCGTCAGCGAACAAGGTCGGATCGCCGCGAAACCGGTTGATCAGAAACGCCTTGATGCGGGCCCGCTCGTTTGTCTCAAGGACCGCGTGGCAGCCGACCAGACTGGCAATGACGCCACCACGGTCGATGTCACCAACCAGAACAACCGGAACATCAGCCGTCTCCGCAAAGCCCATGTTGGCAATGTCTCCGCGGCGCAAATTGACCTCGGCCGGACTGCCGGCTCCTTCGATAATGACGAGTTGGGCCTCGGCTGCGATCCGCCGGTAGCTCTCCATCACGGCCGGGAGGAGTTCCGCTTTTCGGCGGCCGTAGTCGCGTGCTGCCAAAGTCGCCCATCTCCGCCCCTGGACGATCACTTGGCTTCCGGTTTCGCTTTCCGGCTTGAGCAGCACGGGGTTGATATGAATGTTGAGCGGAACGCCAGCTGCGCGCGCCTGCAAGGCTTGCGCCCGGCCAATCTCTCCGCCGTCAGGCGTTGCTGCTGCGTTATTCGACATGTTCTGCGGCTTGAACGGTCTGACGCGCAGGCCTTGTCGGGCGAAGAGGCGGCACAGGCCGGCCACGATCAGCGACTTTCCGACGTTGGAGCCGGTGCCCTGAATCATGATGGCAGGTGTGTCGGTCATGGAAGCGGTACCCTGCGTTCGCTTGTAAGACGATGCCACCATGACGGCATTTATCCGGAGTTGAAAAGCGATGTTTGCGGATGCGCCGATGCCGGTCCGAGGCGATTGCTTGGGCTTCTGGATTGGGCGATTGACGGGCTGGCTTGGAGAAGGCTATCCGCCTTTGCCGGACGAGTTGGCCGATCCCATCCAGGTCTGCAGTGACGCCGCGGTCGCCAAAGCCGTCGCCAGATGCCGCGATGCCATTGCCGCGTTCGGCGGCGCGGGCTCACCACGCGTGCAGCGCGACTTGATTTCCGAATACCTCGCCTGGGACGCGTGTGATCCACCCATCGCACTTTCACAACGCGACCTTCACGAAGCTCCTCAAAACTCTACGCCGGCTTGAGCCATTACGCCGGAGCGGAAGGGGTGTTTGACCAGAGACATCTCGGTGGCGAGGTCGGCGGCTTCGATCAACTCATCCATGGCATTGCGGCCCGTTATGACGACGTGCGTGTCGTCTGGTTTTTCGGTGAGAAGGAACGTGAGGACCTCATCCAATGCGACGTAGTCGTATCGGATTGCGATATTGAGTTCGTCACACAGGACCATGCGAATGTTGGGATCGCGGATCAGCTCTTTCGCTTTCGCCCAGGCGGCTTGTGCCATCTCAGTATCGCGCGCCTTGTCCTGCGTCTCCCACGTAAAACCCTCGCCCATGGTGTGGAACTGGCAAACATCTGCAAAATGAGTCTCGATCAATTGTCGCTCGCCGGTGGCCATGGCGCCTTTGATGAACTGGACGACAGCACACGGCATGCCATGTGCGATGGCGCGAAAGATCATACCGAATGCTGCCGTCGACTTGCCCTTACCCTTGCCCGTATGGACAATGACGAGGCCCCTCTCCTCGGTCTTGGTGGACATGATCTTGTCGCGGGCCACTTTTTTTTTGGCCATTTTTTCCGCATGGCGGGTGTCCGTGTCAGCGGGTTCCGTCATCATCAACCCTCATGTTTGTCGAGTTCGTCGGTTACCGTAAGCCAGCCCACCCGTTCATTCCAAAAGTCGTGGCGCTCCGGCGAAATGCGACTCGGATCATCGAGACTTGTCGCATAGAGATGGATTTCGTCAGGATACGTTGCATGTTCATAGGATATAGGTGTGCCGCATTTCGGGCAGAACGTCCGCTTCACGTCAGGTGACGACCGATAGAGCGTCGGCTCGATACCCTCGAACGTGACGTCAGACTTGAGCGCGACAAAAAACGTTGTGATCGGCGAAGACGTGGCGCGGCGACAGGTCTCGCAGTGACAGTGGCCCTGAAGGCCGATCGGTCCTGCGACCGTATATCGGATTGCGCCACAGAGGCAGCGTCCGGTTTGCGACGTCATGGCAAAAAATCCATGCTTGATAGTTGATCGATGGTGAGCTTTGCCGAGTTTATGCGTGGGGTCCACAACCTCCGTTCGATCGCTTCAGCAAGGCGTGCGGCGATGTCGCGAAGGGCGTCCGGATTTTTTTCGGCAAGGAACGACCGTATAGTTTCGTCACCGATATAAGCCTCGAAAATCGCGTCGAAATGGTGGTCGCGCACAGCCCCGGTCGTTGCTGCAAATGCAAAAAGATAGTCGACGGTTGCCGCAAGCTCGAAAGCGCCCTTGTAGCCATGGGTCATCATGGCACGCGTCCACTTGGGATTAACGGCACGGGCGCGGACAACCCGCGCGATCTCCTCATCCAGCGATCGGATTTTTGGGCGCTCCGGCCGCGAATGATCCCCATGGTAGACCGGGACGGCAGTGCCCTTCAGTGCGCGCGCCGCAACGGCCAGTCCGCCGGCAAACTGGTAATAGTCGTCGGAGTCGAGGATGTCGTGCTCGCGATTGTCCTGGTTGTGGACGACTGCGTCGGTGTGGCGCAAGCGGCGTTCCAGTCCGTCGCGATCATCCGCGCCGTGCGTCTCGGATCCGTAGGCGTAGCTGCTCCAACTGAGAAACGCGTCGGCGAGATCGTGGTCGGTATCCCAGATCCGTTCATCGAACATCGCCTGTAGTCCCGCACCATAGGCGCCGGGCTTCGAGCCGAAAATCCGGAAGGTCGCGTGGCGTTGCGCGATATCAGCGGGAACGCCGGACTGAACCAGCGTTGCCTGTTCGGCGCGGGCGCGGGCGCGAAGCGGATTATCGTATTCCGGTTCGTTGCGGTCCGCGATCGCCCGCACGACCGTGTCAATCAGCGCAATTTGCTGCGGGAAGGCATCTCGAAAAAATCCAGAAATCCGCAATGTGACGTCGACCCGCGGACGGCCGAGCTTGGCGACAGGTACGATCTCATACCCCGTTATACGGCCTGATGCCGGCTCCCACGTCGGCCTTGCCCCCATGAGTGCAAACGCTTGCGCCAAGTCGTCGCCGCCCGTCCGCATATTGGCCGTACCCCAAGCGCTGAGGGTAATCGCGCGGGGCCAGTCGCCGTGATCCTGAACGTAGCGCGCGATGATGAGCTCTGCGGATTTCGCACCCAGGTCCCAGGCCGTCGGTGTCGGCAACGTCCGGGCATCAACGGAATAGAAGTTGCGGCCGGTCGGGAGCACGTCATTGCGACCGCGGGTTGGAGCCCCAGACGGTCCGGGTGCAACAAGACGACCGTCGAGCGCCGCAAGCAGTGCGTGGGTTTCGCGACGGCCACAGGCATCAAGCACCGGCATCAGGTGCGTACCGGCTGCGGACAGAACCGCATGCGTCTGTTGCCATGCAGGCGGCGGTGTCTGCGTGCCATCCAGAAGCGAAACCGCGAGTTGCTCGATCCTCTCGACCGTATCGCCGCTCGTGCGCCACGGACTGTCCGAGATGTCCATCAGGCATTGTGGTTTCTCGCCAGACCATGCGCTTGCCAGATCGCAATCCAGTGGATCGAACGTGCCAAAGCCGAGGTCGGCTGCGATAGCCCGCTGCAGCGAAGCCTCAGCAGGGTGCTCGCCTCGTGGGACGCGGAGCAGCGCAGCCAGCAGGTCGCTTCGGGCATTGCCTGTGGGGGATTGGCCAAAGATGTGAAGACCGCCGCGGATCTGCTGCTCTTTCAGGTCGCAGAGATAGGCATCGAGCTTTTGCATTTTTGCTTCGTCTGCGTCCGACTTTGCGATTCCGCAGTCTTCGCCGAGGCCGATGCGCTCTGCACTATAGAGTATATCGCGTGCCAGTCGCTGGGCGCGGCGTTGGTCGAGTGTCAAAGCGTCATAGTATTCATCCAACTGCGTTTCGAGATCGCGCAGGGGGCCGTAGGTGTCCGCACGCGTTAATGGCGGTGTGAGATGGTCGACGACAACGGCGGCCGTCCGGCGTTTGGCCTGAGCCCCTTCGCCGGGATCATTGACGATGAACGGGTAAATGTTCGGTAGTGGGCCGAGGATCGCTTCCGGGTAGCAGGTTTCTGACAAGGCCAAGGCTTTACCGGGCAGCCATTCGAGATTGCCGTGCTTGCCGAGATGAACAACGGCGTGCACGCCAAACACATGCCGAAGCCAGAAATACGTTGCAAAATAGCGATGCGGCGGCACCAGCGCGGGGTCGTGATAGGTGGCTTTCGGATCGATGTCGTAGCCGCGCGATGGCTGGATGCCGACAATGACATTTCCAAAGCTATGCAGCGCGAGGCGGAAGCCGGCTGCCGTTACGAAGGGATCGTCGTTCGGTGGCCCCCATTGCGCAGTAACGGCAACTCGGACGGGTTTGGGCAGCGCACGAAAGTGGGTTTGATAATCGATAAGGTTTAGTGTGGCGGTTGTCGGCCGGACGGTCTCCCGCGCCCGCGCGTTGGTTGGCCCGGCGCGCAACAGATCCATGAGTGCATCGGCAGTTTGCGGTGCCGTCACGCGATAACCGGCGGTCTCCAAGGCTTGGAGGATTGTGAGGGCGCTGGCCGGGGTGTCGAGGCCGACTCCGTTGGCAATGCGGCCGTCGCGATTGGGATAGTTTGGCAAAATCAGCGCGACGCGACGATCAACAACCGGTTGATGGCGCAGTCGGCACCACGCAGCGGCAAGATCCGTCGTGAATCCAATCCGGCTGTCCGCAGGCTCGAACTCCGTCAGGTGAATGCCTGTTTCGGGATCGCGCCCGAGATCGCTTTTGAACGCCACGGCGCGCGAGAGGATGCGCCCGTCGAACTCCGGCATGGCGACATGCATGGCGATGTCGCGTATTGGCAATCCCGCCTGAGACGCCGCCCAGGTCTCGGAACTCTGGCCGGAGAGGACGACCTGCAGCCAGGGCGCCGTGCAGCCGAACGCTTTCGCGTTCTCCCCATCGTTGTCGGCGACGCCGCCGCAGGCGAATGCCGTTGTGTTCAAGATGACATCCGGGGTGTGTTCGGCAAAGCGTTCACGCACGTAGCGGGCGACTGACGGGTCTCGCAAGCTGGTCACGTAAATCGTATCGACGGCGAGCCCGCGCGCGGCAAGCGCGTCGGCGAGGGCGCGTACCGGTTTCAAGTCTTCCGACTGAACAACGGCGCGATAGACAATCAGCGCGACGCGGCCCTGGATGTTCTGAGGGGTGAACTCTGGGAGAGTATCCGCTTTCGGAAATCGCTTCGGCGTTCGTGCCGGGAGGCTGCGATCACGCATGATCGTGGTTGCTGTTTCCAAGAACAGGCGTGCGTTGTCGGCACCGCTTTCGCAGAGGCAGAGCCAGAGTTTTTCCAATGCCTCCGGCGAGACGGTGGAAAATCCGGCAAGCGTCGCGTCGGCCGTCGTGTCCCCCGGTAGAATTGCGGACTTCGTTCCAGCAGAGTGGCTGAGGTCCCGAATGCGTTCGAGCCCGTAGGGCCAATAACTGTGGCCTCCCAACGCGCGAACAACGACAAGTCTGGCGCGCGACAGGGTTTGCTCGATATACAAGTCGACGGAATAGTTGTGGCGCAGTTTCAGCGAGTTTGCCAGCCGCAACGTCGGTTTGGGCGCGCCATCGGACGGTGACCAGTCGGCATAGGTTCGCGCCAGCAACGCCAACTCGCCGTCGGCTGCCGAGAGCACGACGATGTCTCCTGGCGACTGCGCGAGATCTACGGCCTCGTCCCCGGTATCAATGACGCCGTCCTGAATGGCGAGAACGTGCATCGTGCCGCCTCAGGCCGCGACAAACATGGTCATGACGGCTGCCCAGTCCGGCAGGGCGAGCGCAGGTCGGCATGGAATGTCGGCAACAAGGTTTGGCCGCGCCTCAGCGACGACGGGTTCAGAGATGCGCGCCAAGGTCGTCTCGGTGGTCTGTCGCAACACGGCGGCCGCATCATCGAGTCTGATCGTACGCGGGGGGAACGCGACGCGACCGCGCGGCAGAACCAGAACGATCGCGTTCGGTCGGTGCGACGGGCCGAACGCGAAGGCTCTCAGCTTGTCGTGTGCGGCAATCTCGAATTCCGCACTATCTGTTGCCGCCCTCAGCCCGCGATCGTCGATATCGATGCGCGCGGGAACACGCGGGCCGGTCCAGAAGCGGGCGAGCGGGCCATCCTCGGGCCAGATAATCCAAGCACCTCTCTCCTGGCGAATGGTCCTGGCCACAAGGTCAAGAATGCCGGCTGGCGACCATGGCAAAACATGCCGGTCCATTGCGAGCCGTTGCCGTCGCTCCGGCAAGGCGGCCCAAATCTCCTTGCGGGCGTCCTCGGATGTTGTGCCCCATCCCGCGATCTCGTCGCTGGACCGTGCACAGCCGCGGCACCAGCCGGTCTCATCGTCGAGTTCACAGACGCCGAGGCATGGCGAGTGCGTGCCGAATTGAAGTGACGCGGCACTTGAGGCATTTGGCGTGTCAGCGAAATCGGTCATCCGGCGGTGCCCTGCAATGTTCTGGTCATCGCAGCGCTGTCCGCACCGGCCAGGCAAATGACAACAACATGTCCGCCCTTGGTTTCGTCCGCGCGCCACGGCCGGTCGTAGTGCGTCTCCACGCGCGGCCCGACCGCTTGCACGACCAGGCGCATGGGTTTGCCGGTGACTACAAGTGTGCCCTTTACGCGCAAGACAGTACTGTCCGTCGTCAAAGCTGCGACGCGGCGTGTGATTTCATCGGCCTCGGCGAGCGGAGCGACCGGAACAATAAATGTTTCGAACGCATCATGATCGTGGTCATCATGATGATGGTGGTCGTGGTGATGATGGTCATGGTGGTGATCATTGTGCCCGTCGTCGTGGTCATGATCGTGATGATGATGATGATGAGATCGGCGGTTTGCGAGATCTTCTTCGGCCGCTACGGCCAGTCCGAGGAGGATATCGGCAGGCGGCTTTTGTTTGCCCGAACGGATGATCTTGGCCGTCGCGCGTTTTTGCGACCGGACCAGGTTTTCCGCGCGCGCCAGCTCAGTCTCGCCGATCAGGTCCGTCTTGTTGAGAACGACGAGATCCGCGCAAGACAGTTGGTCCTCGAACAGTTCGGCCAATGCGCTGTCGTGGTCGAGGTTTTCGTCGGCCGCACGTTGCCGCGCGACTGCGCCTTCGTCATGTGCAAACCGGCCGGCCGCCAGTGCTTCGGCATCGACCACTGTGACCACGCCGTCAATCGTCACCCGGGTTCGGACCTCGGGCCAAGCGAAGGCTTGCAGCAAGGGTTGCGGCAGGGCCAGGCCGGACGTTTCGATGACAATATGATCCGGCGGATCGGGCCGCTCGAGCAATTTCGTTAAGGTTGGCAGGAAGTCGTCGGCAACCGTGCAGCAAATGCAGCCGTTCGCAAGTTCGATGACGTCATCGTCCGAGCAGCCGGCGATGCCGCAGGACCGGATCAGGTCGCCATCGACACCGATATCGCCGAATTCGTTCACGATCAGCGCAATGCGCCGGCCGCCGTTGGTGGTCAGCAACGACTGGATGAGCGTCGTTTTGCCGGCGCCGAGAAAGCCGGTAATCACAGTGCAGGGAATTCGTTGTGACATTTGTCGCCCGCCTCACATCACGATTCAAATGCGAGGCGTCGACGCGTCCGCGCGTGCAGGCCGCTGAAGAGCCAGCACGCCGTGACCGCATCCGGAACACCCCGTCCGTTCGCGTCTGACCAGGCACACAGGCAGGTTCTGCCGGGCTCCGGTCTCGTTGTGACGGCAGGTCTCCTGGCTTGCGCTTCTGTGCAGACATCCGCCTTCCCAATCCGTTCAACGGATCAGTGGCACAATGGACGTCCGCTCCACGCTTACAGTCGCGGGGGCGGCCGCGGCTTCCAGGTCCCGAGTTGGGGTCGACCCTGACCGCGTTCCCTATTCACTTCCCGAAGGAAGACCGTCGTCCACAGCTAAGACCGGGGCTCGACGCGCGTCAATCGACAATGCAGAGAATACATTGGATACAAAGATCCCGGAGTAGGCGCGTTGCAGGACACTACAGTGCACCTTGAACGGCATCATTTGGTTCTCGGCGGTGCGCGATCCGGCAAGACACGTCGTGCGCTGGAGATTGCCGAGCAAAAATCGTCGCGTGTCTATATTGCAACGGCAGAGGCGTTTGATGATGAGATGGCGGCGCGGATCGCACGGCATAAGGCTGAGCGTGGTCCAGGCTGGTCCACGATTGAGGCGCCTCTCGAGCTCGCGACTGCGATCGGAGACCTCTCACGTGACGCAGAACGCATTGCGCAATCCGACGATACCGTAATCGTCGTCGATTGTCTGACCCTTTGGCTGTCCAACCTGATGCTGGCGGAGCGCGATGTCGAGAACGAGACTCAGGCACTCATTGATGCGCTGGGCGCCTGTCCCATTCCAAGTGTTCTGGTTTCAAATGAAGTGGGCTGGGGCATTGTCCCCACCAGTCAGCTCGGGCGTGCGTTTCGGGATAGGCAAGGTCAACTCAATCAGGCGCTTGCGGGCGTTGTCGGGGCGGTTGAGCTTGTGGTGGCCGGGCTGCCAATGACCCTGAAGTAGGCCCGCAGTTGCTCTAAGGCACAAAGAGTCTCCACAACGACGCCACGGCTATTCCGGCGATCATGGCGATCCACACCTGTCGGCAGACAATCATGACGACAGTGGCCGCGGCGACGGCAATGCGCACCGCCCAGTCGCCGTGCCACACCGCCGGTGCAATCGCCGCAACGACAACGGAGCTGGCCAAGGCCCGCAGAAAGGCTTCGAGTGCCGGTGTCACGGTGACGTGGCTCATCAGCCAAAAGCCGCCAACGCGCGTCGACAGCGTGACGAGAGCCACGCCGATTATGGTCAGAACTGCGACTGTTTCAGCGGGCAAAGCGGAGCACTCCCACGATACCGCCAGTCAGTGCACCGACGATGATGTGCCATCCTGCCGGAAGCAACTCGAACGCGATCAGGGATGCCACGGCTGCCGTGATCCAGGGTGCGGCGTCCTCCCGTCCGCGCCAAAGGCCAACCAACGTTGTGGCGAAGACCGACAGCACGACGGCGTCCAGGCCGAACTGTTTGGGATCAACGACCGCGCCTCCCGCAAAATATCCGGCGACGGTGCTGAGCTGCCAAACCACCCAGAGCACCAGGCCGCTCCCAAACAGGAAGCCGACATCGGTCAGGCCCCGCTCCTTCTCCTGCATTGTCAGCGCCCAATTGATGTCTGTCATCACGCCGGCTGCAAGATAGCGCTGCCACGGGCGGACACCGGAGGCCCAGGAGCTCAATGCCGCCCCGTAGAGCAAATGGCGCGTGTTCAGCGATAACGTGATCAACAGAATCGGCATCACCGGCATGGGCGTTGCCCACAGCTCGACAATGGCCAACTGCGACAGACCTGCGAACACGATCAAACTCATCAAGACGCCGAATTCCAGCCCAATGCCGGCCTCGGACGCCGCAAGACCAAATGCCATGCCAAACGGAACGACCGGGAGTGAAACGAGCGCAGAAGCGCGCATGCCGGTCCAGACACCGGCCCGCGTAAACGTCGCTTTTACCAAGCCGTTCTCCGGCGCAGTCGTTGTGTCGCGCGCAGCATGCATAAGTGATGATCGGATGTCGGGGTTGAAGAGCGGCAGCAACCGCTCGAAGCTGATCTCTGATTATCCGATCCTGTGTTACCCGGCCAGCCTCTGCGCATGCTGTTGGTGCAGAGGAGCAATGCTGTTACGCGTCTACGAGGTCACGTGTCGGTGCAGGAGAGCGCTTCAACCGATCAATCGACTGATGAAGACGGCGCCGGGTCTCAAGCCACTGCGGCTGATGTTCCCGCAGGGCTGATGGTCACGCTGATAGGGCTGACGTTCGTCATGAATACGTTCGGGCGTGGCGTGACCGAGACATTCGCCGTCTTTCTGCTTCCGGTTGAGGCCGCGTTCTCAGCGAGCCGCTCCGAGATGACGGCGACCTATTCGGTCTACATGCTGGTTCATGGCATCGCGGCGCCCTTCGCCGGGCAACTGGTTGACCGCTTCGGGGCCCGGCTGACCTACTGTGCCGGCTTGTCTTTGCTTGGTGGCGGTTATGTCCTTGGCGGCATGGCTGAAACGGTTCCGCAATATTATGTCACCGTAGGCGCGATGAGCGGTCTTGGTGCGGCATGTCTCGGAATGGTTGTCGCGTCCAGTCTGCTGAGCCGATGGTTCACGCGCCGTTTGGGCTCCGTCATGTCGATCCCGTATGCGGCCGTCGGTTTCGGTGTTCTGCTTGTCCCGCCCATCACGCAGTATCTTCTCACGCACTATGATTGGCGCATGGCGCATACGCTGCTTGGGCTGGCCGTTCTTGCCCTTCTGCCACTGTTGTTCCTGCTGCCACTCGCGCGACTGACGCGCGGTTCGCCGGAGTGGCAGGCCCAGCGGACATCGGCCGCCGAGACAGGCGCGCCGGTGTGGACCGTGTCGCGCGCGCTCAAGACACCAGCCTTCTGGGCTCTGTTTTCAGTGTACTTCTGGACCGCTGTCGCCGCCTACACCGTTCTGCCGCAGTCCGTCGCGTTTCTGGTCGAAAACGGGTTTGATCCGCTCGTGGCTGCCGGTGCCTTTGGTGTGACTGGCGCTCTCTCCACGGTCGGCATCATGGCGATGGGCTGGGTTTCTGACAGGTTTGGACGTCTCCCGGCCACCGTCGTGTCGTATCTGATGTCCATGTCCGGCGTCGCGTGTTTGATCGCGGTCGTCTGGTGGCCCCATCTGATTTTCGTTTATGCGTTTATCACGCTCTTTGGTCTCATGCAGGGCGCGCGCGGGCCGATCATCGCCGCGCTTGCTGCTACGCTTTATCGCGGTGGGTCAGTTGGCGCGATCTTTGGTGCGCTGTCGTTCGCGCTCGGGATTGGTGCGGCGGCCGGATCGCTACTGTCCGGGCTACTGCACGATCTCACACACGACTACGTCGCGTCCTTCTCGCTGGCGATCGTTGCATCGCTTCTCGGGATGCTGAGCTATGTCGGTTCCGCCAGTCTTCGCCGTGAACGGCTTTGAGCGCACTCAGTTCGCCATAAAGACTGGGACTTCTGCATGCGCAAGGATCTGGCTGGTGGCGCCGCCGAAAATCATTTGGCGCAGGCGACTTTGCGTATAAGCGCTTTTGATCAACAGGTCGCCACCAAGCTTCTGGGTTTGCTCCAGTATGCCAAGGCCGGGCCTGTTGCTGTCTGAGCTCGGGTCGTGAATGTGCGTTGCGGCTAGACCGTGTGTTGCGAGGTACGCGCGCAGCTCCTCTCCGGAGGGACCCGGCACCATGGCGCTGCTGAGCGTGAGAATTGTAATCGTGTCCGCGGTCTTGAGGATCGGAAGCGCCGCGACGATCGAGCGGGCGCCTTCGGTGCTTTGATTCCAAGATATCACGATGTTTTTGCCGAACGGCCCGTCAACCCGCGTGGGTGGGCAAATCAGAATGGGTCGCCCACTTTCAAACAGGGCCGATTCCAAGGTTGTCATTCGGGCGCCGTCGCCAGGGCTTGTCGGCCGTCCGATTACGGTTAAATCGTAGACGCGGCCGAGCGCACCGAGTTCTTGATCATCAACGGGTTCGCCAGCCCGCCATCGAAATCTAGGTCCGTCGGGTGGCTGTTGCCGGACAAATTCGTCGAACAGCGATCTGGCTTTCGCAATCGCCTCGCGCTCGTCTCCCTCAATCGGAGGTATGGCGACAGCAACAATCGGCTCGGCGCCGACGGCTTGATAACTGGGCAGGCGCAAGGCAACTGCGTCGACATGGGATTCAAATCGTGCTGCAAACTCACCAGCCAACCGCAGCATCCCCGGAGTATGCTGGTGGTCTTCCACGGGAACGAGCAGTGATCGCATAGGCGCTCCGTCAGGCATAAAATTGTGACCTGCAGTGCCATGATCGACTGTTTCGTCGCAAGGATCAACTGACCAATACGGATCTGAGATCTCTTGTTGATGCTGTGCCGTCAGTAGCGAAAGAAATGCGACCCGTGAACGTAGACGTCGCCGCCATAATCGTCGTGCGTGAAGCCGCCCGACAGTCTCGTCGACTGGTCCTCAGTCCATAGATAACGTGTAAACAGGCCACCGCTCACAGTGAGATATCTGCGCTTGGATGTCAGAGCGGCTTCGACACCAAGCTGCCAGTCCGATCCGAGACGATATCCAGCCGCCGCGTTGACGTCGACGGTGGCGAACGTTTTGTCGTTGTCGAGATAGTAGCCGCTTGCAACATCTGCCTTGAGAAAGATGCGGTCGGTTGCGTTGTACCAGAACTCCAGCGCGCCTTTGATGCCGTATTCGCTGCGTTCCATGAAATCCATGTCGCGCGGGGTCATGGTGTAGAATGTCGTACTGGGCCCGATAAAGACTTTCGTTGTCAGCGGCCCGGTTTGGAATTGGTAGCCGATCAGGACATCGGCGAACGAATACTCCGCGTCGTACGTCATTGTGACTTCGCGGGCATCCGTCGTCTCATGATCCATGCCGGTCGTGGTCACAGGAACCGAAGCGGTTCTGTCGTAGGAGTAGCCGCCGTAGCCGGTGACGACGCGCAGCCGTAAGCCTTCGTCCGTTATGCCGGCAAATGGACTGATCGTTGCGCCCGTGTATCCAGACCAATTCGCGCCGCGTACAATGACCCCTGTCCAGGCTTCGATGTGACCTGGCGGCGGCCAGACGTCCCATCCGTCCTGAGCAGCGACCGGCGCCGTAACACTGAGCTGAAGAACCAAAGCGGCAATGCATGTCGCACGTTTATTGGGAACTCGATACATGGTCGATTACGCCGCTCATTACACTACAGATGTATACTGATCGTCGTATAACTTCTGTGATGTCAATATTTATCCGTCATCGAATTAAATTCGATTATTTAGTTCTTCAAAGTGTCCAGTTTTGTTCTTCTGCTGCATGGGAACGCGCCTGATGAACACCCCTGCACCGGCCCCGATTGACCCTGACAACTTTGAGACCTGGCTCTATCCGGACCGGCATGGCTTGTATTGCGTGCCAGGTGACTTTCACATTGATCCACACACGTCGGTTCGTCGCGCAGTCGTTACGCACGGTCACGCCGACCATGCACGTCCGGGACACGGCGCTGTTCTGGCGACGCCCGAGACGATCGCGATCATGACCGTGCGGATGGGCAGCGACTGCGCGGGACAGTTGCAGACGGTGCAATACGGCGAGCAAACCCAGATTGGCGACGTCTCCGTCACGCTGGCGCCGGCGGGGCATATTCTCGGTAGCGCGCAGGTTGTGGTGGACTATGCCGGACGCCGGGCTGTGGTCTCCGGTGATTACAAACGGCAAGCCGACCCCACGTGCGCGCCCTATGAAGTCGTGCCATGCGATCTGTTTGTGACGGAAGCGACGTTCGGTCTTCCGGTGTTTCACCACGAACGCCCGGAGGCCGAAGTCGAGAAGCTCTTGCGCTCGCTGGCAGATTTTCCTGAGCGCAGCCATCTTGTCGGCGTTTATGGGCTGGGCAAATGCCAGAGGCTGATCCGCCTGATCCGGGCCGCTGGCTATGACCGTCCGATATGGCTCCATGGCGCGCTGAATGCGCTGTGCACGTTTTACGTGTCGCAAGGCATCGCGCTTGGCGACCTTCGCCTGGCCAGCGATGCGGAGAACAAACTGGCAGGCGAACTGGTGCTGTGTCCGCCGTCAGCGTTGCAGGATCGTTGGTCGCGACGGCTGCAGGACCCGGTCACGGTTTTTGCATCGGGTTGGATGCGTGTGCGCGGGCGGGCCCGGCAACGGGGCGTTGAATTGCCGCTTGTCGTATCGGATCACGCAGACTGGCCGGAGTTGATTGCCACGATCGTCGACACCGGCGCGCGTGAGATCTGGGTCACGCATGGTCGCGAAGACGCGTTGGTGCATCAACTTGGTCTGATGGGGCTCCGTGGTCGCGCCTTGCGGCTTGTCGGCCGAGAGGAGGAGAGCGCTTGAAGGCCTTCGCGCGATTGCTGGACCGCCTCGTTTACACGCCAGGCCGAAATGCCAAGTTGCGTCTGCTGGGAGACTACTTTCGCACTGTGCCGGATCCGGACCGGGGGTGGGCGCTTGCGGCACTGACGGATGGATTGCCGTTCTCCTTTCCCGTGCGCCGCACCATCATGTCGTTGATGGAGCGACGCCTGGATGCCGAACTGTTTCGGCTGTCGCGTGACTACGTGGGCGACACAGCGGAGACGGTCGCGCTGGTCTGGCAGAGTTCGCGAACGGAGGACGGCGCAGCTCCGAGATTGGCCGACGTGATTGCGACGCTCGAACTGATCGATCGCAATCAGCTTGAGCCCCAACTTGAGGCCTGGTTGGATCAGCTCAACGCGACCGAGCGCTGGGCGTTACTCAAGTTGTTGACCGGGGCCTTGCGGGTTGGTGTGTCCGCGCGATTGGCGAAACTCGGACTCGCGCAGGCCTTTGATCGCAATGTCGATGATATCGAAGAGGTGTGGCATGGCGTATCTCCTCCGTACGCGCCGCTGTTTGCCTGGTTGGAGGGGACGGCGGCTCAGCCGGACATCTCGGGGGCGCCGGTTTTTCGGCCATTGATGCTGGCCAATCCACTTGAGGATGGCGATTGGGATCAGCTCAACGTCGACGACTTTCTGATCGAATGGAAATGGGATGGCATCCGGGTTCAGGTCGCGGCGACCGGCGACGACGCCAGGTTGTATTCTCGAACCGGCGACGACATCGGCCGCAGTTTTCCGGAGCTGCTGGAGAGCTTTCGTTTCAATGCCGTGCTTGATGGCGAGTTGCTGGTTGTCCGTGACGGCGAGGTTGCGCCGTTTAATGATCTCCAGCAGAGGCTCAATCGTAAAGCCGTTTCGCGAAAGATGCTGGACTCCTATCCGGCCGCGGTCCGCCTTTACGACGTCCTGATGCTCGATGGCGATGATCTGAGAGAGCGGCCCACCGGTGAACGACGTCAGATATTGCTGGACTGGTACGCCAGAACGGCGCCACCGCGCACCGATGTGTCCGATGTCTTAACTGTTTCTGATAAGGCGTCGCTGCGGGAACTCTGGTCCAATACGCGCGGAATTGGGATTGAGGGGCTGATGCTGAAACGGCGGTCCAGCCCATATCTGGCCGGGCGACCGAAAGGCCATTGGTTCAAATGGAAGCGCGCGCCGCTCACGCTGGATTGTGTATTAATGTATGCACAGCGCGGGTCCGGACGACGATCGTCCTACTATTCTGATTTTACCTTCGGGGCTTGGCGTCCGGGCGAAAACGGCGAGCCGGAATTGGTTCCGGTTGGGAAGGCCTATTCCGGATTTACGGACGAAGAGTTACTTGAACTCGATCGATGGGTGCGCGCCCATACGGTTGACCGATATGGCCCGGTTCGGGCTGTCGCTCCGGAACTCGTCGTTGAGGTCGCGTTTGATGCGGTTCAGCCGTCACCGCGACATAAGTCCGGCGTTGCCATGCGGTTTCCACGAATCCATCGCATTCGCTGGGACAAGCCGGCTCACGAGGCAGATCATCTGACGGCGCTGGTCCAATTGATTGCGATCAATGCGTCGATGAACCAATAGGCTACGTCAATACGTAGCAACGTATACACGAAGTTTTTCGCGGATTTCAGTTGTGGCCCGGATAAGCGCCGCATATATCCGCGGTTGTAAACAATGGTGAGCGCGATTTGGCGTGTCGCGATCGCGGTGGGAGGAAAGCGGGATGCATGGTCAGGCGTTTCATTCGGTTCTGGCACCAGCCGAAGAGGCTGCACGTACATATTGGCGCGGCGCCGACTCGATCTTCAAGAGTGCGAATCCTGGAGTGAAATCGGCATTTCGATTGAACCTGGAGTATACGGGCTTCGCGCTTCGGCAAATGCGAGCCTCTATAGACCTTCCCGTTCAATTGGCCGCATGTAAGACGCCGGTCGACGCGACCGATTGCGCTGTCCGGTTTTGGATGGCGGCATTTGAAGATTTCGCGAGTGCAAACGGTCGGGTGATATCTGCCTGGTCTGCTGCATTGCCGGAGGCTGCTCGCGCTGACGTCAAGATTGACGACTGGAACGCTAAGGTGCCGGCCTTTCAAGAAAGTCGCGAGCGCGATCGGATTGATCTCAACGTGCCGGCTCAGTCTCGGCAACCGTCTGGCGCCAGGGTTCCGGCGTCGCGCGAGACCTCCGTGGCGGCCGCAGCCTGATAGACAATCTCTTGGAAGATGCGACAACCCGCGGGCGAGTCGCGAGCAATCCGTCTCTAAGCCGCCCGCTTTATCGCGAGCGGCTTTGGCTTGTTTTGGAGTTGCAGCAGCTGCTTATGCAGCCGGCCTGCGCCAGCGCTCAGCGAGTTGCCACACGGCTGTCACACCAAGTGCCGCAACGGCGGTGCCCACTAGGTCCTTGGCGATGAACGGCCAGAACCCGAACAACATCGCCTTCTCAAAACCGATCAGGTAAGCCAGCCAGATCACCCCAGGCACGTAGATCAAGGCCAAGCCGACGAGTGCGGTTGCGAGGCTGGAAAAGGCCCCGCGGCCCCAACCGGCGTCGGCGAGGCGTCCGACCGCGATGGCTGCCAGGGCGAAGCCGAGGAGGTAACCACCCGTCGCGCCCATCATGTAAACCAGACCGATCCCCTTTTCCGGCGTTCCCGTGAAGACCGGAAGCCCGGCTGCGCCTTGCGCCAGGTAGAGCAAGACTGTCGCCAACGCGAGACGCCAGCCGAGTGCGAGTGCCAGAGCAACCAGGACCGGCGTCTGCATCGTCATTTCAACCGGGTAGAACGGGACTTTGACCTTTGCAGCGAGCGTCAACAACAGGGCACCGACGATCGCAATCACGACGCCGCGCGTCAGACTGTTCGTCGATGTTGGCCAAAGGGTTGCTGCTAGCGTTGCTTTTGAAGCGTGCGCCATTCGTTCCGTCCCCCAAATCCATCTCAATGTTTGTTGCCGATCATTCGGCCGTAAGTCGCATCCATTGCGATGCGTACCGTGACTGGGCCTGCTGCTCACAAGCCTTCGGGTCCAGGATGTGCCACGTCCTGCAGCGCTATTCAACGTATTCTGTCAGTCGTCTCCGCAAGTGCGCCTCGGAATGAGCTGCGGCCGTGCAAACGCTGTTTGGCTGACGGCCGTTTCTGACCCAACCGCGGCGAAGCGTCTCGCTCACGCGAACGTGGGAGGCGTGTGATCCGTGTTGCCATTAGACCCGTAACACATCCGTTTTTTGGAATGCGTTGAGCCAGTTCCGACTATCCACACCACGGCACTCACATCACTAGGAAATCTCACGGCATGATCCGACGCGTATTGCTGGGAATTGGCGGTCTTGGCCTCGTCATTCTCGCCTCTATTATCGCGCTGACCACCAATTCAAGTGGTGGTTTGTCCGAGGTTGAGGACGATATTCGCACGCGATACTCGGATGTTTCGCATCTTTCCCCCCGGGCGGTTGCATCTTGGACGCGTGATGTCGGCGCCAGCATCGGGCGCCGCCCAGACGTGCTGCTGGTCGATGTGCGTGACCCTGGCGAGTTTGCCGTGAGCCGAATCGGCGGTGCACTGCGCATTGATCCGGGCGTGAAGCCGAGCGCCGTAGCCGACATTCTGGGTGACGTCCGCGGCAAGACGATCGTGTTTTACTGTTCTGTCGGAGAGCGTAGCTCGAGCATGGCGCAACGCGTTCAGCGGTTCTTGACTGACCGAGGTGCCATCGCTGTCCACAATCTGAGCGGTGGAATTTTCCGCTGGCACAACGAGCAGCGGCAGCTCCACAACGCTGAGGGGGCAACGGATTATGTGCACCCTTACAATACAGTATGGGGGCAGTACGTCATACGACAGGACGCGGTGCGCTACACACCCCGGCCCACGACTGCGCCAGCTACTCGAGTGCCGTTAAACCCTTCTTGAAGCCGGCCAGTGAAATCGGAATACCGATCCCGGCTTCTTCGGTCTGAAAGATGATGAAGATGGCGCTGGTCCCGTCCTGCAGCTTCTTCAACAGGTCATTTTCGACAACGACTTGCGCATAACATGCAAACGTGTGGCAGCGCAGAAACGGCGCGTGACCAATATCCTGGCCATCGATCTTGAGCCCAAGCCCCGGCGGGAGCAGCACCCCGAGTGGGGCAAATACGCGCAGGACGCGCGTGCCGTTTGAGAATTTCTGGAAGTAAACTGTCAGTCCGACGTTGTTCCGATCTTCGGCCGTTACGCTCTGCACGAGGGCGCAAACCTCGGACTTCGAGCCCGGCGGCGGCGCTTTACACACAACCTGCCAGTCGCCGTGCTGGGCCTTTACAGTACCGTCAACATTGGCTCTCACGGGTGGAGCTTGGGCTGCTGCAGTCGCTGCAAGGCTACCAAAAAGGATCGTCGCGCAGGCCAGAATCGACGACCATTGCACGCTCCACTGGCGCGTTCGTTGCGGGCAACAGAACCCCGTCGCGATCATATCACACTACCCCGAGCCTAGTGTTGAAGTTGTACGCATCATGTGACGCGCGACCATCGGCTGATGTACATCAGCGTCGCTGTCTGTAAGGAATTCGACCGATTTACGACCTTGTGAGAAAACTGCGTGTGCCGGTGGGTTAATGCGCGTGCCGTTGTCGCAGCCGCCAGTTTCTGCTGAGCCGCGGTTGTAGAGCGTAGCGGAACGGTCTTAGAAATATATGCGGAACAATGCATGTGTTCGAGCCTTAAGAATGCATGTTACGAGGGGAAAGGCAGGGAACGGAATGGGAAACGTCCTCCAATCGATCGGGGCTTGGATCTCCGGCGCTGCTTTAGGGATCTTGGGCGCCGTGACGCTCGCCGGTCCAGCCGCCGCTGCAATGGGTCAGCCGACGGACGGCCAGATCGGCATGCAGCTGCCGGCAACGCCCATTGCGGTCGAGATTGATTGGTTCCACAACTATGTAACCGTTATTATCTTTGCGATTGCGCTCTTCGTACTCGGCCTGATGGTCTATGTTGTCTTGCGGTTCAACGAACGTGCCAACCCGACGCCATCACGGTTTTCCCACAACACGATGATCGAGGTGGCGTGGACGGTCATCCCGGTCCTCATCCTCGTGGCGATTGGCATCTTCTCGTTCAAGCTGCTTTATATGCAATACACGTTCCCGCCGCCTGACCTCACGATCAAATCGACCGCGAATGCTTGGTTCTGGGAACACGAGTACCCGGACGAGGATGACCTCAACGTCACGCAAAACATGGTCCGCGATGAGGATGTGTTGCGCGCTGCCATTGGAGATGAGGCGTTCGACGAGCGTTTCGGCGAACTCGAGGGGGTTGAGCTGTCTCGCGCGGTGTACAAAGCGTCGTTGCCGCTTTGGCAGAAGATGCCGGCGCAACGACAGCTCGCAACGGACAACCCGATTGCCGTACCGGTCAACAAAGTCGTGCACGTGCTGGTCACATCAAACGACGTGATCCACGGATGGGCAATGCCGTCCTTCGGCTCTCGCGTTCAGGCTGTTCCAGGCCGCACAACTGCCACGTGGTTCAAGGCGACGAAGACGGGTGCGTTTTTCGGGCAATGTGCTGTGCTGTGCGGGCAGTTTCACGCTTCAATGCCGATTGAAATCCATGTTGTGCAAGAGCCTGTCTACAAAGAATGGTTGGCTGCCGCGAAAGCCGACGACTGGGAGCGGGCAAAGAAGATTCTCTATGATGCTCTGCCGGGGTCCGATACGGCGAAGGCGGTCGCGCGTGCCCGACCCAAACCTAATTCGGCCGTGTCTGTGGCCGCGACAAATGCCCGTTAGCATTCGATAAGTCTTTAACTCGATCGTCTGGCTGCCAGGGTGGTGGCAGTCCACGCAAGGTCTGGAGGTAGTTTCGACCGATGGCTTACTCAGGAGACGCTACGCACGGCCACGATGAGAAGCCTGGCTTCTTCGTTCGTTGGCTGTTTTCGACGAACCACAAAGACATCGGGATGCTCTACCTCATCTTCGCGATGATAATGGGTGTTGTCGGCGGTG
The DNA here is from genome assembly GCA_039186015.1 of Pseudomonadota bacterium. Lineage (GTDB taxonomy): Bacteria > Pseudomonadota > Alphaproteobacteria > Rhizobiales > Hyphomicrobiaceae > JBCBWG01. The sequence goes on along the minus strand of JBCDAH010000005.1, from coordinate 9,490 downwards.
CGTTGTCCGTCGCGATGCGGATGGAACTGCAAGAACCGGGCATGCAGTACTTTTCCAACCCGCACACCTACAACGTTTTTGTGACGGCTCACGGTCTGATCATGGTGTTCTTCATGGTCATGCCGGCGATGATCGGCGGATTTGGCAACTTCATCATGCCGTTGATGATCGGTGCGCCGGACATGGCGTTTCCGCGTATGAACAACATCTCGTTCTGGCTGCTGCCGGTTGCATTCATCCTGCTCTTGATTTCGCTGTTCGTCGAAGGTCCGGCGGGGGCAAACGGGGTCGGCGCCGGTTGGATTGTGCTTGCGCCGCTCTCAACGACCGGCCATTCCGGACCTGCGACGGATTTTGCCATTCTGGCACTTCACGTTGCGGGTATCTCGTCGATCCTTGGGGCGATCAACTTCATTACGACGATCTTCAACATGCGTGCGCCGGGCATGACGCTGCATAAGATGCCGCTGTTCGTATGGTCGGTGTTGATTACGGCGTTCCTGCTGTTGTTGTCGCTTCCGGTGCTTGCCGGCGCGATTACGATGCAGCTCACTGACCGGAACTTTGGCACAACGTTCTTCGATGCTGCTGGCGGCGGCGACCCCCTGCTGTATCAGCACCTGTTCTGGTTCTTCGGCCATCCGGAAGTCTACATCCTGATCCTGCCGGGCTTCGGTATGATCAGCCACATCATCGCGACGTTCTCGAACAAGCCGATTTTCGGATACCTCGGCATGGCCTACGCCATGGTCGCGATTGGTGTCGTCGGTTTCGTCGTGTGGGCCCACCACATGTATACCGCGGGTATTAGCGTGGATACGCAGGCCTACTTCGTGTTCGCGACAATGGTGATTGCCGTTCCCACCGGGGTGAAGATCTTCTCGTGGATCGCAACGATGTGGGGCGGCTCGATCTCCTTTCGAACGCCGATGTTGTGGGCGCTCGGCTTCATCTTTCTGTTCACGGTTGGTGGTGTTACGGGCGTGATGCTGGCAAACGCCGGTGTCGACCGCAACATGCACAACACCTATTACGTCGTGGCGCACTTCCACTATGTGCTGTCGCTCGGTGCCGTGTTCGCCATCTTTGCCGGCTGGTACTACTGGTTCCCGAAAATGACGGGCTACGAGTACTCCGAGTTCTGGGGCAAGACACACTTCTGGCTCACCTTTATCGGTGCCAACATCCTGTTCTTCCCGCAGCACTTCCTCGGGCTCGCCGGCATGAACCGGCACTACGCCGACTACCCGCCCGGATTTGCGTTCTGGAACGGGATTTCATCCTACGGCTCCTACATCACGGCATTCGCGACTCTGGTGTTTTTCTTCGGGATGGCGGTGTCATTGATGCGTGCTCGGCGCACGGTGGATAATCCGTGGGGCGAAGGCGCGACGACATTGGAATGGACCCTGTCGTCACCGCCACCATTCCACTCGTTCGACAAGCTGCCGCGGTTCGACGAGAAGTCGCCGGCGCACTAAGACGCACGCGCTGCGGCCCTGTTGAGTTGCGGGGTCGCAGTCGCATTGCACCACTGGCGAGCGCGGTCGTCGTACAACTGGATCGCTCGCCAGAACATGAGAGCCAGACCCGTGAGTTAAGCGGGCAGGGGACGCGCAACGATGGCCGATACGAGTATGAATGCCGCCTACGACGGTTCTACCGCCGCAGCATTGACGACGGGCGGAACCGTTCGCGACTTCTACCAGCTTCTGAAACCGCGGGTGATGTCGCTTGTGATATTCACGGCGTTCGTCGGCATGATCTCGGCGCCCGGTCAGCTTCATCCGGTTCTGGCGACGATTGCGCTTTTGGCCATTGCAGTTGGTGCCGGCGCCGCCGGTGCGCTGAACATGTGGTACGAGGCTGATATCGATTCCCGTATGGCCCGTACGGCAGCGCGGCCGATACCGCGTGGAAGTGTGACGCCGGACGAGGCTTTGGCGTTCGGTTCCGTTCTCGCCGTGCTCTCGGTTCTGACGCTGTCGCTGTTGGTGAACTATACGGCTGGGGCCCTGCTGGCGGTGACCATCGGCTTTTACGTCTTTGTCTATACAATGTGGCTGAAGCGCCGAACGCCGCAGAACATCGTCATCGGTGGCGCAGCCGGTGCATTTCCGCCCGTTGTCGGATGGGCGGCGGTATCGGGATCGATCTCGCTTGAGAGCGTGTTGCTGTTTTTGCTGATCTTCGTATGGACACCGCCGCACTTCTGGGCGCTGGCGCTCTACAGGTGCCGCGACTATGAGCGCGTCGGCATTCCGATGATGCCGGTCGTGGCTGGGCCGGACGCGACGAGACGGCAGATTCTATGGTATAGTTTGCTAATGGCGCCGCTCGGTGTCGCACCGGCGTTTACGGCGCTGGCCGGTCCGGTCTACCTGGTCGGTGCGTCTGTGCTGGGCATCTGGTTCATCGTGCGTGCCGTGGCAGTCTACCGCATTCGCGAAGGCCGCGCGGCAGATCATGCTGCGCAACAGCTGTTTCGATTTTCGATCTTCTATCTGTTCGCGCTATTCGCCGGAATCCTTGGCGAGCAGGTCGCCCGCATGGGGTTTGGACTATGACCGAACCTGAGACGAAACTGCCGCACGCCGACGTCTCTGACGCCGAACGCAAACGGCGACAGAAAACACGGTCAATCGCAATTGGCGTCGGCCTCGCGTTGTTGGCCTTGCTGTTCTATCTCGCAACCATCGTCCACATGGGCGGAAACGTGTTCAAGAGACCGATATGAAGGAGGCAGCCCGCATGACAGTTGACTCCAGTACGGGCAGAACTTTGGCGCAAAAGCACAGACGCGTCGCGGCTTTCGCGGGAGCGGGTGCACTTTTCATGCTCGGCATGGCCTTCGCGGCAGTGCCGCTCTATCAGATCTTCTGTCAGGTGACCGGCTTTGGTGGAACGCCGCAGCGCGTGGCGGAGGCATCCGATGTCGTCTTGGACGAGTACGTGACGGTGCGTTTCGACAGCAACGTTGCGCCGGGACTGACATGGACGTTCAAGCCTGTCGTGCGGACGATGCGCGTGCGGGTTGGGGAAAATACGCTGGCATACTACCGCGCCACCAATACGTCCGACGTTCCCATAACCGGCACGGCAAGCTTCAATGTTGCGCCGGATGCCGCTGGTCAGCACTTCGCGAAGATCGCGTGCTTCTGCTTTACGGAGCAGACGTTGCAGCCAGGCGAAAGCGTCGACATGCCGGTCAGCTTTTATGTCGACCCTGAGTTTGTTTCGGATTCCGCGACGCGCGGCATTTCGCAAATCACGCTGTCTTATACGTTTTTCCCAATGCAGGACGGAAAGACGGCAGCGCGGCAAGATGCTAAGAGCGACTCGGATGCACGGAGTAGCGCCAAGGCGCCGCCGACGTAAGTCGGAGCAATTGTCAAACGAGCGGGCGTGGTGGCGCCAAGCTTCAAGGGATTGGGGACAAGGAGCGAAAGATGGCGCAGGGCCATACCAAAGAGCATGACTATCATCTGGTCGACCCGAGTCCATGGCCGATCGTTGCGTCGGTCGGCACCCTTGTACTCGCGATCGGCGCGATTGCATGGATGCGCACGGTCAGTACCGGTGAAGGCATACTTGGCATTGAGGGGCCGACGCTATTTTTCATCGGTTTGGCGTCCGTTGCAGCCGTCTCCTTCTTTTGGTGGCGCGACATCATACGCGAATCCCACAAGGGAGATCATACGCCCGTCGTTCAGTTGCACCTGCGCTACGGGATTATTTTGTTCATCGCGTCGGAGATCATGTTCTTCGTCGCATGGTTCTGGGCATACTTCGATGTCGCGCTGTTTCCTGGCTCGCAAACCGGTGTGACGGTTCTCGCGCCGGACGGGTCCACGGCACCGTCCGAGACGAACACAATCGGAATGGTTGCGCGCGAAGAACTCACAGGTGGTCAATGGCCGCCGAAGGAGAGCGAGAACTTCCAGCACACGTTCGATCCTTGGGGGTTGCCGCTTGTTAACACCCTCGTCTTGCTGTTGTCGGGCACAACAGTGACGTGGGCCCACCACGCGTTGATTGAGAACAACCGCCGGGGCCTGATCTGGGGGCTTTCGCTGACGGTTGTTCTCGGGCTTTTCTTCACCGCGCTGCAAGCCTACGAGTATGGCCATGCGGCCTTCAGCTATTCCGGTCACATCTACGGCGCGACGTTCTTCATGGCGACCGGCTTCCACGGTGCGCACGTGATCATCGGGACGATTTTCCTGATTGTCTGCTTGTTCCGCGCGCTGGCGGGTCACTTCACGCCGAAGCAGCATTTCGGCTTCGAAGCTGCGGCCTGGTACTGGCACTTCGTGGACGTGGTTTGGCTGTTCTTGTTCGCCTCGATCTACGTTTGGGGTGCTTGAGCTTGATGCAAAGCTATGCGGGTGGCGCGCCGGTTGTGCGTCACGCCGTATTGGCTCGGCCGTCGCAGGATCTGGATTTGCCGGGCTTGTGACAGTTGACGGCGGCGCTTCCTGTTCGTAGCGCTGAGATCATGTCCGCCATAGGCGGATCACTTCGCCGGCCCGCAACCCATGATGGCTTCACTTGGCCGGCCACCCACGAAATCGTCCCGTTCGGTGCCGGCCAGGACGACCAAAAAAACGGGTGTGGGATGGTTCAAGCGAAACCCGAAACGCCCAAGACCTGTCGGGATTGCGTATGGCGACCTCAACACTTGCCGCCGGCTTGCGGTGCCGTTGTCCCGAATGTGGCGAAGGCAGGCTTTTCGCAAGTCGCTGGTCACTTGATCTGAAACCGCAATGTGATCTCTGTGGGCTTGATTTCAGGTTTGCAGACAGCGGAGACGGACCGGCCGTGTTTGCGATTATGATCCTGGGCGCATTGATGCTGGGTGGGGCGTTGATTGTCGAGTTTGTGTTCGAACCGCCAGTCTGGCTGCTGTTGACGATTTGGAGCCCGCTGACGCTGGGCCTGGCCTTTGGTCTTCTAAAGCCGCTCAAATCACTTCTGATCGCCATGCAGTACCGGCACAAGGCCGCGGAAGGGCGGCTGGCTGGAAAGTGAAGATTATGCTTCAGCGCATCGTCTCGGCACGGCTGATTTGGCCGACAGTTCTTGCCGTTGCAGGGCTTATTGTTCTCGTTTCGCTGGGATCCTGGCAGTGGCGCCGCCTAGCTTGGAAAGAAGACCTCATCGCGAAACTCCAAAGCAGTACCACCGCAGAGCCGATCACGCTATCGGCGCTTCTGGAGTTGGACCGCGCCGACGGTCGCGACAGGGTCCGATTTCGCCGTGTCGTCGCTGCCGGCACGTTTGATCATCAGAACGAGTTCCATGTATGGGCAGGTAAACCGTCAGGGCCCGCATGGCTGGTGATTACACCGCTGCGTCTGGCGACGCCCGTAACCCATTCCGGACTGGTGCCGATCAAAACCGTTCTGGTCATGCGCGGCGTTGTTCCCCAGATCCGCAAACAGCGCGCATTGCGCGCAAGCGACGACGTACGGGGCCGGGTCGAATTCGTCGGCAGAATCCGCCTTGGCTCAGCCCCGAACTGGGCCGCAAATCCACCCGACTTGGAGCGCAACGAGTGGTATGAACGCGATCTTGCGGCGATGACGCGCGTTCTGGCGGAGCGGCAGGCGGCAAAAGCGCCCTCTCGAACCATTGCGGCTGCGACTTTTCCAATGTTTATAGAAGCGGAGCAGAAAGTCGGCGGGGCCGACGCGCCGGCGCCGGACCTGGCGGCCATATCCCTGTCCAACCGCCATTTTGAGTATGCGTTGACCTGGTGGGGCCTCGCCATGACCCTGATCGGTGTGTATGCGGCATTTGCATGGTCGCGCCTACGTGGTTCAGAGTATGGAACCCGCGGTTAGAGAGTGTTTCCGCCCCAGAGCTGGTTTTGGATGGTTCCGGTGAAGTCTGAAACACGTTTGGCGGCTGGATGCGCTTTGCGCTCCGACGCTTCTGTTTATTTTGCCGGTGTTCCGATCCTTGTATGGGCAGGCGTTGGGATCTAATGTCCGCGCGCGCCGCATTTGCTGCGGGGTTTCATGCTCTGCCAAGATCGGTCGCGTCGCTCGCAGAGAAGGCGGTCACATTTGAGATACATTTCGACAAGGGGAGATGCACCCGTTCTCGAATTCGAGGACGTACTGCTCACCGGGCTCGCGCGCGATGGCGGGCTCTATCTTCCCAAGTCCTGGCCTCGCTTGGACATGACAACAATCGCCGGCTTTGCCGGCCGTCCGTTTCACGATGTGGCTGCGACGGTGATCCAGCCGTTCGTCGGTGACGCATTCGACAGGGATGCGCTGACCGGCATGTGCCGCGACGCCTATACCGGATTTGGCCATGCGGCTGTAACGCCCATTGTTCAGACAGCGCCTAATCGGTTTGTTCTCGAGTTGTTTCACGGGCCGACATTGGCGTTCAAAGACGTGGCGATGCAACTCCTGGCGCGCATGATGGACTGCGTGCTTGATCGTCGGGGCGCCAGGGCAACCATTGTTGGCGCGACGTCAGGTGATACGGGCGGCGCCGCAATCGAAGCGTTCCGTGGTGCTGCGCGCTCAGACGTCGCCATTCTCTATCCCGATGGCCGAGTGTCGGACGTTCAGCGCCGCATGATGACCACGCCGACCGAGCCGAACGTCACGACGTTTGCCGTGAACGGTACGTTCGATGACTGCCAGGCGTTGGTGAAGGCCATGTTCGTGGACCACGCATTTCGTGACCGGGTCAGCCTCTCGGGCGTGAACTCGATCAATTGGGCGCGGATCGTCGCGCAAGTGACCTACTACTTTGTCGCGGGCGTTGCGCTTGGTGCGCCGCACCGCCGGGTGAGCTTTGTTGTTCCAACCGGCAACTTTGGGGACATTTTCGCGGGCTTCGTCGCAAAACAGATGGGGCTTCCGATCGAACGCCTCGTCATAGCCTCGAACGACAACGACATCTTGCCGCGCGCAGTCCAAGGCGGCGTCTATGAAAAGCGGGGCGTTGTTGCGACCACGTCGCCATCCATGGACATCGAAGTCTCATCAAACTTCGAACGCTATCTGTTTGAGGCTCAGGGCCGGGACGCTGCGATTGTTCGCGGGCAACTGGCGTCTCTTGCACAATCCGGGCGGTTTTCGCTTGGTGCAGCGGCGCCGAAAGTGGCCGAGGACTTCACCGCGGTCGCTGCCGATGAAGCCACGGTTGCGCACTGCATTCGGGACCGGTTGGACCAATCGGGCTATCTGCTTGATCCGCATACGGCGTGCGCGGAACACGCTGCGGACGTTATGGCGGCCAACGGTCATGACCAAAGCGTGCCTGTTATCATCTTGGCGACGGCTCATCCCGCCAAGTTCCCGGATGCCATGCAGGATATAACCGGCAACCGGCCGGAACTGCCGCCGCGGCTTGCACATTTGATGACAGCGCCCGAGCGATTGCGACCGGTCGAAAATGATCTCTCCAGCGTGGAGGCGGCGGTGAGTGCGCACGCTGGCGTGGGCCAATGAGCAAGGCAATGGGTGATTTGGGAGACGCTTTGGTCCAAGTGACGAAACTCTCGTCAGGTTTGACGGTGGCGACCCAGCACATGCCGTCTTTGCGGTCTGTTGCGCTGGGTGTGTGGGTTGGCGTTGGCGCGCGCCACGAAACGCTCGCCGAGCACGGCTTGTCGCATTTGCTCGAACATATGGCGTTCAAAGGGACTGAGCGGCGTTCGGCGCGGGACATTGTCGAGGAGATCGAACAGGTCGGCGGCGATATGAATGCGGCCACCAGCATCGAACAGACGGCGTACTACGTCCGAGCGCTCCATGAGGATGTGGATTTGGCCGTGGATGTGCTGGCCGACATTGTTAGAAATTCGACATTCGACGCTGACGAGTTGCTGCGGGAGAAGGATGTCGTTCTCCAGGAGATCGCAGGGCTGCGAGACAGCCCGGATGATACAATCTACGACCTCGTGCAGGATGCTGCATTTCCGGATCACAGCATCGGCCGTTCCATTATCGGCACGCCGGAGAGTGTGTCTGCGATTGGGGCGTCGCAATTGCGATCCTACCTGGCGCGACACTACTCGGCAGGGCGAATGGTTGTCGCGGCATCCGGCTATGTTGACCACGACCGCCTTGTTGAGAGCGTACGCGCCGCCTTTGACGGCTTGCCGCAGACCGAGCGCGATGTGCCCGAGCGCCCGACATTCTCCGGCGGAATCCGGGCGAGTGATCGCCCGTTCGAGCAAGCCCATCTGATGATCGGATGGCCGTCACCGGCCTATGTCGAGCCAGATTTTCTGGGCTGTCAGGTCCTGTCGGCAGCGCTTGGCGGCGGCATGTCATCGCGGCTTTTCCAGGAGGTGCGGGAAGCACGCGGATTATGCTATTCCATCTATAGTTCGGCCTGGGGCTTGTCGGATGCCGGTTTTTTCACTGTTCATGCGGCGACAGGCGAGGACTTGGTAGCGCCTCTGGCGGATGTGATCGTGACTGAGTTGGATAAACTTGCGGCAGCGGGCCTTGATGATCGGGAGTTGGCGCGCGCAAAGGCCCAGCTGAGGGCCGGTTTGATGATGAGTTTGGAAAGTCCAGCGGCACGTGCAGAACAGCTCGCTCGCCAAATTCTCGTCCATGACAGGGTGATCCTGCCGGACGAAATCGCAACGCGAATCGATGCTGTGTCGGCGGAAGACGTTCGCCGGTTGGCGCAACGCATGCGCGACGAGACGCGCCCGGCCGTCGCTGTTGTTGGCGCGGGGGCAGCGTCGGATGCACTTGCGGCGCATACGGCCCGATTGTTCTCTGGAGCGCCGGCTTAGCCGGGAAATCGTGGGACAGCTCAATGGCGTTTCTGCGCACAGGACTGCTTCAGGACAACGATCCCCTGCTTAATTCGCGCCGGATGGTGCTGCGTCCACCGGTCATGGGGGACTATGCGGCCTGGGCTGAGTTGCGGGCGGCCAGTCGGGCGCATTTGACACCGTGGGAGCCGGCTTGGGCCAGCGATGAGCTGACGCGCACCGCCTATCGGCGACGGGTGCGGGTGCATCAGCGCGATTTGCGTGAAGATCAAGGCTATGCGTTCTTTTTGTTTCGAACGGAAGACGACCGGATGGTCGGTGGATTGACGTTGTCCAACGTTCGGCGTGGCGTCACACAGGCTGCCGCCTTGGGGTATTGGATTGGCGCTCCGTTTGCCGGTCAGGGGTATATGACGGAAGCTGTCGGAACGGTCGCGTATTTTGCATTCGATGTATTGCGGCTTAATCGTTTGGAAGCTGCGTGTTTGCCAAGCAACACCAGTTCCATTCGCGTCTTACAAAAGGTCGGATTTCAGCATGAAGGTCTTGCGCGTCGGTATTTGAAGATTGCCGGGGCTTGGCAGGACCATCTTTTGTTCGCGTTGCTGTGCGATGACCCACGTCCGGAGGGTGGATAAGGGTCCATGGTAAGCCAGAGACTGGACGTTGGCGCGCGGCTTTTGGGACGTTTGGTCACCAAGCGCCGGATCGTAGCCAGAGATGCCG